>DASQXT010000157.1:0-2971 GCA_035639575.1 Geodermatophilus sp. | reverse complement strand
CAGGTCTCCTGCAGGTCTCCTGGTACTGCTTGCCCGGCACGAGGCGTGGTGAGCGGGCACTCGCCTCCCCCGGTCGTCGCCCGCTCTTCGCCGTCGGCGGTTTCGCGGCAGTTGGGGATAACGGGTGTACGTCAGCTGCGGCTCTCGCGGACGACCGCGCCGGTGCGGGAGCGCCGGCTCAGAGGAGCGTGAGCTGCTCGCCCAGCCGTCCCGCGGCGCGGCGGACCTGCGCCGGTCGGGGGTCCGGCCGGGTCGCCGGCAGGCTGCCTGCCGGGAAGTCGCGGTCCCCGTCCCCGGGGATGCCGGCCGGCGCGCCGCCGCCGTCCACCCCGCGCGCCGCTCCCCCGGCCTGCCGGTCCAGGCCGTACCGGGCCAGCAGCGGGGCCACCCGGCCGGCCAGCCAGCTGCGGTACTCCGGTGCGACGACCGCACCCCGGCGGTAGAGCTGCCGGTAGCGCGCCACCAGCGCCGGGTGCTCGCGGGCCAGCCAGGCGGAGAACCACTCCCGGGCGCCGGGACGCAGGTGCAGCGGGACGCCGGTGGCGCCCGCCTCCGCGACGGCCCGCAATGCGGCGTCGAGGTCGGCCAGCCGGTCGGTGAGCCCGGGCAGCACCGGCGCGAGGAACACCCCGCAGGACAGGCCGGCGTCGGTGATCGCCCGCACCAGCTCCAGCCGGGCGCGCGGGCCGGGCACCCCGGGCTCCAGGGAGGCGTGCAGCTCGTCGTCCCAGATCGCCAGGGACACCCCGAGCCCGACGGGGACGTCGCGGGCAGCGGCCGCCAGCAGCGGCAGGTCCCGCCGCAGCAGGGTGCCTTTCGTCAGGATCGAGAACGGCGTGCCGGAGCCGGCCAGCGCGGAGATGACGCCGGGCATCAGCCGGTAGCGTCCCTCGGCCCGCTGGTAGGGGTCGGTGTTGGTGCCCAGGGCGACGTGCTCGCGCCGCCACGACGGCCGGGCCAGCTCGCGGCGCAGGACGTCGACCAGGTTGGTCTTCACGACGACCTGCGTGTCGAAGTCCCGGCCGCTGTCCAGCTCCAGCCACTGGTGCGAGCCCCGGGAGTAGCAGTAGACGCAGGCATGGGAGCAACCCCGATAGGGGTTGATGGTCCAGCGGAACGGCACGCGTGAGTCGCCGGGGACCTCGTTGAGCGCGCTCCTGCTGCGGACCTCGTGGAAGGTCAGCCCGGGGAACTCCGGCACCTGGACGCTGCGCAGGAGGCCGCGCAGCGTCGGCATGCCGGGCAGCGTGGCCGGTTCCTCGGCGTCCAGCCGCTGGGCGTCCCACCGCACACGGGTCATCCGAACACACGTTCGACGGGCGTGTCCAGCCGGGGCTACAGCGGGGGGCGGTCCTCGTAGGAGGTGGAGAGCACCACCGTCGTGCGCGTGGTGACGTTGGCGGTCTGCCGGATGGTGCGCAGCAGCGCCTCCAGCGCGTCGGTGGACGACGTCCGCACCTTGAGCAGGTAGCTCTCCGCCCCCGCCACCGAGTGGCAGGCCTCGATCTCGGACAGGTGCGCCAGCAGGGCCGGCGCCTCGTCCGGCGTGGCGGCGTCCGACGGCGTGATCGCGACGAACGCGGTCAGCCCCAGCCCGAGGGAGCGCGCGTCGAGCTTGGCGTGGTAGCCGGTGATCAGCCCGCGCTGCTCGAGCCGGCGCACCCGCTGGTGCACCGCCGACACCGACAGGCCCACCCGCTCGGCGAGCTCGGTGTAGCTGGCGCGCCCGTCGCGGGCCAGGGCGGCCAGCAGCGCCCGGTCGACGTCGCCGGAGGTGAGCGGCCCGCTCTCAGCCGGGGAGGACGACGAGCTCACGCGGACCCTCGTTCAGCGCGGTGACGCCGTCGTCGGTGCAGACGACGATGTCCTCGATGCGGGCGCCGCAGCGGCCGGGCAGGTAGATGCCCGGCTCGACGGAGAACGCCATCCCCGGCTCCAGCGGCAGGTCGTTGCCGGCGACGATGTAGGGCGCCTCGTGGGTGTCCAGGCCGATGCCGTGCCCGGTGCGGTGGATGAAGTACTCGCCCCACCCGGCGGCGGCGATGACGTCGCGCGCGGCGGCGTCCACGGCCTCGGCGGTCACCCCGGGCCGGACGGCGGCGCTCGAGGACGCTTGCGCCTCCTGCAGGACGGCGTACCACTCGGCGACCTCGGCACCCGGCGCGCGGCCGACGGCGTAGGTGCGGGTGCAGTCCGACCGGTAGCCGGTGGCCGTCTCGCCGCCGATGTCGACGACGACGACGTCGCCGTCGGCCACCACCCGGTCGGAGAGCTCGTGGTGCGGGCTGGCGCCGTTGGGCCCGGACCCCACGATGGTGAAGTCCACCGACACGTGCCCCTCGGCGAGGATCGCCGCGGCGATGTCGGCGCCCACCTCCGCCTCGGTGCGCCCGACCCGCAGCCACTCCCCCATCCGGGCGTGCACCCGGTCGATGGCCGCGCCGGCCGCGGCGAGCTCGGCGACCTCGGCCGGCGTCTTGACCATCCGCAGCCGGTCGAGGACCGGGCTCGCCAGCTCCAGCGCCGCCCCGGGCAGCGCGCCCGCGACGCCGAGCGCGTGCAGCGCCCAGGTGCGGTCGCCGACGGCCACCCGCGCCGGCGCGGCACCCAGCCGGGCGGTGGCGGTGCGGCCCAGCAGCGCGAAGGGGTCGTCGGTCTCGTCCCAGGCCAGCACCTCCAGGCCCAGGTCGCCGGCCGGGCTGGCGTCGACCATCGGCGCCTCCAGCCGGGGGACGACGAGGAACGGCTCGCCCCGCCGCGGCACCGCCAGCGCGGTGAGCCGCTCCATCGCGTGCGCGGAGTAGCCGCAGAGGTAGCGCAGGTCCGAGCCCGGGGTGACGACGAGCAGGTCGACCCCGGTCGCCGCGGCGACCTGCCGCGCGGCGTAGGCGCGGTCGATGGTCACCAGCGGCGCACCGGCGGTCGCAGCGGCGGTCGGAGAGGGCACGATCGGAAACTAACCAGGCGACAC
>DASQXT010000156.1:0-2770 GCA_035639575.1 Geodermatophilus sp. | reverse complement strand
TGACCACCGACCTGCGCCCCTCCACCCGCCGCAGGGCCGCCGCCCCCGCCGGGGCGTCCGTCACCCCCCTCCGACGGGATGCGTCCGACGACCGGGACCTCACCGACCTCGTCCAGCGGGCCGCGGCCGGGGACGGGGAGGCGTGGCGGGCCGTCGTCGAGCGGTACAGCGCCCTGCTGTGGTCGGTCGTCCGGAGCCACCGGCTGTCGGACGCCGAGGCGGCCGACGCGGTCCAGGCCACCTGGCTGAAGCTCCTGGAGAAGATCGGGACGATCAAGGAGCCCGAGCGACTGGCCGGGTGGCTGCGCACGACCGCCCGCCGCGAGTGCCTGGAGTCGCTGCGCCGCAGCGGCCGCGAGCGTCCGTCGGACCCGCACTCCCCGGAGCCCCACGCCGCGCCGGTCTCGGACCTGGTCGAGGGCGACCCGGAGGCCTCCGCACTGCGCCGCGAGCGGGTGGACCTGGTCCGCGCGGCCGTGCAGGACCTGCCGGCGCACTCCCAGGAACTGCTCGCGCTGCTCGTCGCCTCCCCGCCGGTGCCGTACGAGGAGATCGGTGCCCGGCTCGGCATGCCGGTCGGCAGCATCGGCCCGACCCGGGCGCGGCTGCTGGCCCGGCTGCGCACGACCCTCGCCGCGGCCGACCTCTGCGACGCCGCCTGACCGTGAGGATGGGGCGGACGACACGCCGCGCCGTCCCCGGGCCGGCGACGAGGGGCCTGGCCTCCGGACGCCGGTCGAGAGGACGCTGACCCGGCTGATCCCAGGGAGGGCCCGATGCGCCGACCGATCACCACCTCCGTCCTGTCCGCCTGTGCGGTCGCCGTCGTCCTGGGCGGCTGTGCGGGTGGGGACGACGGGGCGCCCCCACCGGCCGCGGACCCGGCGTCGGACGGGTCCGGCGCGGCGGCGCGGTCCTCGTCGGCCGGGGCCGGTGCCGGGGAGCTCACGGCCCGGCTGGTCGACCCCGAGGGCGGGGAGGTGGGCGTCGCGACCCTCACCGAGGTGGCGGGCGGCACGCAGGTCGACGTCCGGGTGACCGGCCTCCCGCCGGGCTCCCACGGGTTGCACGTGCACGCCGTCGGTCGCTGCGAGCCGGACAGTCCGAGCCCGGCCGACCCCGCGATGACGGGGGACTTCCTGTCGGCCGGGGCGCACGTCGGTGCCGGCGAGGCCGACCACGGGGCGCACGCCGGCGACCTGCCCCCGCTGTACGTCACCGAGGAGGGCACCGGGACCCTCACGGTCGTCACCGACGCACTGACCCGCGACCAGCTCACCGACGAGGACGGCAGCGCGGTCGTGGTGCACGCCGGCCGGGACAACTACGCCAACGTCCCCGAGCGCTACGCAGCCGGCGGCCCCGACGAGACGACGCGCAACACCGGCGACGCCGGGGGCCGCATCGCCTGCGGAGCGGTCGAGGGCTGATCGGCCCGCCCCTCCTCGTCACCCCGCGGACGATCCGGTTCCACGCGGCTCGTACCGTCGCTCCGGTGCCGCCCGCGCCGGGCCGGGCGCGGAGGATCGGAGAGCAGTGGACGCAGACGTGCCGCCCGTCGTGACGCGGATCTACGAGGACGTCCTCCGCCGCAACCCGGGTGAGGTCGAGTTCCACCAGGCCGTCCGCGAGGTGCTCGAGTCCCTCGCCGTCGTGCTGACCCGGCACGCCGAGTACACCGAGATGAAGACCGTCGAGCGGATCTGCGAGCCCGAGCGGCAGGTCATCTTCCGCGTGCCGTGGCAGGACGACCGCGGCGAGGTGCACATCAACCGCGGCTTCCGGGTGGAGTTCAACTCCGCGCTGGGCCCCTACAAGGGCGGCCTGCGCTTCCACCCGTCGGTCAACCTCGGCATCATCAAGTTCCTCGGCTTCGAGCAGGTCTTCAAGAACGCCCTCACCGGGATGCCGATCGGCGGCGGCAAGGGCGGCTCCGACTTCGACCCCAAGGGCCGCTCCGACGCCGAGATCATGCGGTTCTGCCAGTCGTTCATGACCGAGCTCTACCGCCACCTGGGCGAGTACACCGACGTGCCGGCCGGCGACATCGGCGTCGGCAGCCGCGAGATCGGCTACCTGTTCGGCCAGTACAAGCGGATCACCAACCGCTACGAGTCCGGCGTGCTCACCGGCAAGGGCCTCGGCTGGGGCGGCTCGCTGGTGCGGACCGAGGCGACCGGCTACGGCGCGGCCTTCTTCGCCGACGAGATGCTCAGGGCACGCGGCGAGTCCTTCGACGAGCAGCGGGTCGTCGTCTCGGGGTCGGGCAATGTGGCGGTCTACGGCGTGGAGAAGGTGCACCAGCTCGGCGGGACGGCGGTCGCCTGCTCGGACTCCAGCGGCTACGTCGTCGACGAGAAGGGCATCGACCTCGACGTCCTCAAGCAGGTCAAGGAGGTCGAGCGCGGCCGCATCGGCGACTACGCCGAGCGGGTCGCCTCGGCGACCTTCGTCGAGGGCGGCAGCATCTGGGACGTCCCGTGCGACCTCGCCATGCCCAGCGCCACGCAGAACGAGCTGGACGGCGACGCCGCCACGAGGCTGGTCCGCAACGGCTGCCGGTACGTCGTCGAGGGCGCCAACATGCCCTCCACCCCGGACGCGGTGCGGGTCTTCCGCGAGGCCGGGATCGCCTTCGCGCCGGGCAAGGCCGCCAACGCCGGCGGGGTCGCCACCTCCGCGCTGGAGATGCAGCAGAACGCCTCGCGCGACCGCTGGACCTTCGAGCACACCGAGGAGCGGCTGGCCGAGATCATGCGCGACATCCACG
>DASQXT010000155.1:0-4089 GCA_035639575.1 Geodermatophilus sp. | reverse complement strand
TGCCGAGCAGGTCGGTCAGGGACAGGTCGGCACCGCGCAGGTCCGCCCCGATCAGCAGGGCTCCGCGCAGGCTCACGCCGCGCAGGTCCGCCCGCCGCAGGTCGGCGCCGACGAGGTCGGCGTTCCGTTGGTCGGCCCGGCGCCGGCCTCCCGCCCGCGGCCGCACGCCGGCGCGCGCCAGCTCGCTGACCGACAGCAGCAGCGCGCCGACCTCCGCCTGCAGCGTGCCGGCGTCGATGTCCGCGAGCTCGTCGGGGCCGGCGGCGGTGAGGCCGGCGGTGCGCTCGTGCGCGGCGGCCAGCTCCCGACGCAGCGGCGCGGCGGCGTCCAGGGCGAACGCCTCGGTGAGGTACCAGAGCAGCTCGTGCAGCAGCCGCTGGACGCCGAAGGCCGCGAACACCGCCGCCGCCTGCTCCGGGGAGTCCCGCCAGCGCGGGGCACCGCCGAAGGTCACCTGCACCGTCTGCTGCCCGGCGCCGAAGCAGTCGAAGACCGTGCAGCCGGGGAAGCCGCGCTCGCGCAGCTGCGCGTGGATGCCGCAGCGGTCGTCGTCGCGCAGGTTCGGGCAGGCGTGCCCGGCCGGCTTGTCGATGGCGAAGTCGGCCGAGGCGGCGAACGCCGGGGCGACGCAGCACAGCCCCGTGCAGCGGCTGCAGTCCGCGCGCAGCCGGGCGCGGGCCGCGACGGCGTCGGGCACGGGCGCTCCTCCGGTCAGGTCGTCGGGCGCTCCAGCGTCACCAGCACGCCCTCGACGCCGCCCGGGCCGATCCGGCCCTTGACCTCGACCGAGGTGATCGCCTTGAGCTGCCAGCCCTCGCGGGCGTGCTCGTTGAGCACCTTCTCCAGCTTGTCACCCGACATCTTCCCGCCGATGAGCCCCTCGCGGAGCTCGACCACCCGGTACTCGAAGCGCTGCGCCACGGCGTCCTCCTCGTCTCGGTCGTGCCCTGCCGCGATGATGCCCCGGTGGACGTGCTGAGCAGCCGGGTCCTCCTCCGGCCGGTCGACCCCCCGCGGTCGCAGGCCTTCTACCGCGACGTCCTGGGGCTGGCGGTGTACCGCGAGTTCGGCCCGGTCGAGAACCCCGGCGTGGTCTTCTTCCTCGGCAACGGCCTGCTCGAGGTCTCCGGGCCCGGGAACGACGCGCCCCGGGGTCTGGCGCTGTGGGTGCAGGTGCGCGACGTCGCCGCCGAGGTCGGGCGGCTGCGCGCCGCGGGGACGACGGTGCTGCGCGACCCGCGGAGCGAGCCGTGGGGCCTGGTCGAGGCGTGGGTCGCCGACCCCGAGGGTGTGCCGATCGTGCTGGTCGAGGTGCCGCCCGACCACCCGCTGCGGCGCGACCAGCGGTAGCTCAGGCCCGCGGCGTGGTCCCCGCCGTCCCGTCGTCGGGGTCGCCGGGACGGCGGACCAGGTCGGCCACCGACTCCTCCAGCCGCGCCCAGGTCGAACTCCACTCCACCAGGGGTTCGAGGATCCGCTCGAAGACGGCCAGCTGCTCGTCGAAGGCCTGCAGCTGGGCGGTCATCGCCGCGATCTGCTGCCGCTGGCTGCGCACCGCCCGGTCGATGGCGCGCAGCTGGGCCGCCGACAGCGCGCCGGGCGGCGAGGGCAGCCGCGGCAGCGAGAACGGCACCGCGCCGCGTGCCCGGTCGGTGAAGCTGCGCAGCTGGCCGACGAACTCCTCGACCGACCGGCTCATCCGGCTGCCCGACCCGCTCTCGCGGCCGCCCGCGTCGCTCTCGCTCATGACCCCATCCTCCCGCCGTCGGGTCCCCGGCGCGCTCCCGGCGTGCCAGGCTGGGGGCGTGCTGTGGGCGCACCTCGTCGCGGTGGTGCACGCGCTGGCCGTCGTCCTCATGGTCACCGGCGCGCTGGTCGCCCTGCGCCACCCCCGGCTGCTGTGGGTGCACGCGCCGGTGGCCGCGGCGATCCTCGCGGTCAACCTGGCCGGGGCGCCGTGCCCGCTCACCGAGCTGGAGCTGGCGCTGCGCGAGCGGGCCGGCAGCGAGCCGTACACCGGCGGGTTCCTCGGCCACTACGCCCTGGCGCCGTTCGGGCTGGACGTCGCCAGCCCCGCCGTCCAGGCCGGCATCCGCACCGTCGCGCTGGTGCCCAACGTGCTCGGCTACGGGCTGCTGGCCGTGCGGGCCGCCCGCGGCCGGGTGGGGACCCCGCGCCGGGTCCGACGGGCCGGGGGAACGGACCCGGCAGACAGGTCTGCACCGGACCCGCTCAGGACGACCTCGCGGAGCGGGGACTTGCGCCCCCTCGCGCGGCCCGGCAGCGGCGTTAGCGTCACGCGAACCACACCGAGCCACCCTGGGGGCTTCCGTGACGTCCACCGCCCTGACCTCGGAACAGATCATCGCCCGCAACACGGCCGTGGTCGACGCCCACTTCCACAACGAGAACCCGCAGGACATCGACAAGGCGATCGACCTCTACGGCGACTCCATCGTCTGGGAGGCGCCGGCTCGTGGTGTCCTCCTCCGCGGCAAGGCGGCGGTGAGGGCCAGCTACCTGAAGATGTTCGAGAGCTACCGGATCCACTCGCTGACTCCCGTCCGGCGCTTCGCGACGGACAGTCAGGTCGTCGATGACACGGTCGCCGACATGACTCTCGTCGGAGACGTCGAGAACAACGTCCCCGGCTGCCCGCTGCCGAGTGGTACCCGGGTCAGCCTGCGCGTCGTCCACATCTTCGACGTGGACGACGAGGGCCGGATCGTCCGCGAGAACGCCTACGAGTTGTTCCGGCGGGCCGACGGGCCCATCGACGACGACATCCCCGCGGACGCTCCGACCGTGACCTTCGACTGACCTGCGCAGTCCCCCACCGACTCGTCGAGGCGTCGCTCAGCGGCCCCCTCGGGGCGACCGGGTGACGCCTCGCCCACCATCGGGATGAATGGTCGGTCCCGATGGTGTCGCGGACCTCAGACCGACTCCTGGCGCCCTCTCCACGTCGTGTGGGAGGGCTGCCACCCAGCAGATGAGGTGATCGATTCTGCTGTCTGGGGGCCAGCGATCGCCCCCAGTTGCTGCATCATCGCCAGGTCGTCACGCGTGCCCCAGTGCTGCACGATGCGTCCATCACGGACTCGATGGATGTGCATGTGGTCAACGCTGAAGCGACGCCCGCTCGGGGGAAGTACACCCACCGCTGGGTGTTCGAACGCGCCGGTGTGAGTGCCGCTGCAGGTCACGCGGTGGACCACGGCATCACCACTGACGACCTCGTCTTCGAAGTCGAACCGGAGATCGGGAAACGCTCGACGCCAGGCAGTCACGATCGCGCGGACGAGTCCACGGGCCTCTGCGCCGCGGTGACCGAAGTTCTCGAAGTCGTCGCCGAAGAAGTCGTCGACGGCCGCCAGGTTCCCTCGGTTCCACACCTCATCGAAGTAGCGCCGCACGAGCGAGGCGTTGTCCTTCTCGCTGGCACCCCCAGTCATGCCGGCTGAGTATCGACTGGCGGGTAGGCGCTGTCACTGCTCTCGGGTGCTGCGCTCCAGGCCGCCGCTCCAGGCCGCCACAGGGTGGGACGGCGACGCGGACTCGGTCTGTCTGCCGCCGTCCGCAGGCACCGGGTCAGTCGGCCGGCGGCGCCCTGAAGCCGTGCCCAGGGTCAGTGAGCGACCACGGACCGGCCGGACGTCGTCACCCTCATCCGCCGTGACCGGCACGGGCCTGCGGCAGGCCAGCCGGTCCGACGTCCGGGCGCTGCCGCACCGGCCCGATCAGGCTCACCGAGCCCAGTGCGACACCGGGTCCCGAGCAGGCGGTGGGGCGACCCCGGCGACTCCCCGCTGGTACGAGTCGGCGACCCGGACCCCCGGGCCGACCGGGCGGCTCAGCCCCCGGTCAGCGCCCGCAGGGCCTCCGCGTTGCGGACCGCGTGGCCGTACCCGTCGTTGTTGAAGTAGGCGTAGACGTCGCGGCCACCGTGCGTCCACTCGCCGATCCGGTCGGCCCACCAGCGCAGGTCGGCGTCGGGGTAGGAGCCGGCGTAGAGGTGGGCGTCGTCCGGGCCGTGCAGGCGCACGTAGACGAACGGCGCGGTCGCCCGCAGCACGCACGGCAGGCCGG
>DASQXT010000154.1:0-9749 GCA_035639575.1 Geodermatophilus sp. | reverse complement strand
CAGGCCGTTGTCGCCGATGGGCAGGGTGAGCAGGTTGCCGAACACCGCCCGCGACTCCGCGCTGTTGAACAGCGTGAGGTCCGGCCGCACCTGGTTGTTGGTGATGAACGACTGCTGCACCTGCTGCGGACCGCGGAACGGCGTGTTGCCCGGCAGGGTCAGCACCTGCATCTGCCCGTAGGTCTCCGGCGCGCTGGAGGCCGACACGAACGACGACAGGTTCTCCCGGCGGAAGGCGTTGAGCGCGCTGGTCAGCTGGAAGCTCGCCCGAGGGTCGCCCGGCCGCTGGGCCAGGATGTAGTACGGCGGCTGCGACTGCTGGGTGTCCTGCGTCGGGTCGGCCGGGACCGCCCAGCGGTCGTTCCCGCTGTAGAAGTCGCCCGGGTCGCTGACGTGGTAGCGGGTCAGGATGTCCCGCTGCACCTTGAACAGGTCCTCCGGGTAGCGCACGTGGCTGACCAGGTCCGCCGACATGTCCTCACGCGGCTGGACCAGGCCGGGGAAGGCCTTCATGTAGGTCTGCAGGACGGGGTCCTCGGTGTCCCACTGGTAGAGCGTGACCGTGCCGTCGTAGGCGTCGACGGTGGCCTTCACCGAGTTGCGGATGTAGTTGAACGTCTCGTTCGGCAGTGCCGTCGTCCCGGTGCCGGTCAGCGCGTCCTGCGCCGCCTCGCCCAGCTGCATCTGCTCGGAGTACGGGTAGGAGCCGGAGGTGGTGTAGCCGTCGAGGATCCACGTCACCCGGCCGTCGATGACCGCGGGGTACGGGTCGCCGTCCACGGTGAGGAAGGGCGCGGCCTTCTCCACCCGGTCCAGCGGGTCGCGGACGTAGAGGACCTTGGAGGCGTCGTTGACGGCGCTGGAGAGCAGGAAGTTCCGCTCCCGGTAGAAGATCGCGAAGGTCAGCTGCCGGAAGAAGCTGCCGATCTCGACGCCGCCCTTGCCGTCGTAGGTGTTGTTGATCTGGCCCTCGCCGTCGCTGCCCTCGGGCAGGTCGAACTCCCGCGGCTCGGAGCCCTCGGGGGCGCCGACGACCGAGTAGTCGGTCATCAGCTCGCCGTAGTAGATCCGTGCGCCGTCGGCGCTGACCTCGATGTTGCCGCGGGTGGGCAGGTCCCGGGTGGTGAAGCGGGGCTCGCCGCCCTCCTGGCCGGCGACGACCTCGTTGGCCGGCGCGGCCACGAACCCGTTGCCGTGGGTGTAGACGGTGTGCCGGTTGATCCAGGTGTCCTGGTTCTCGCTGAGCCCGTCGCTGTTGAGCTCGCGGACGGCCACCACGTAGTCCTGCATCTGGCCGTCGATCGTGTAGCGGTCGATGTCGAGCTTCTCGGGGAAGCCGTAGACGTTGCGGATCTGCTGGCGCGCCGTGAACGTGTCCGACAGGACGTTGGGGTCCAGTAGCCGGGCGTTGGGGATCGTCTCGGTGTCGTTGCGCAGCTCGGCCCGGGCCGTGGCCGGGTCGACCTGCTCGCCGGTCTCCTGCTGGGCGTACTGGACGTACTCCACGTTGGTCAGGTCGTAGGCCTCGCGGGTCGACTCGATCGCGCGGGCGATGTAGTCGGCCTCGCGCTGGTCGGCGCTGGGCCGGACGATGAACTGCTGCACGATCGCCGGGTAGGCCACGCCGATCACCAGGCTGGAGATGAGCAGCAGCACCAGCGCCGCGGCCGGCAGCCGGAAGTTCCGGACCACGATGTTGGCGAAGAACGCGATCGCGCAGACGGCGGCGGCGAAGACCAGGATCGTCTTGGCCGGCAGCAGCGCGTTGACGTCGGTGTAGCTGGCGCCGGTGAACAGGCCCCCGCGGTCGGAGTAGACCAGCGCGTAGCGGTCGAGCCAGTAGGCGACCGCCTTGAGCGCGACGAACAGCCCGAGCAGCACCGACAGCTGCACCATGGCCGCGCCGGTCAGCTTCTGCCCCGGGGTCTGCAGGCGCAGGCCGCCGAACACGTAGTGGGTGAGCAGCGAGCCGATCAACGCGAGGATCACGATCGCGAAGCCGAAGCTCAGCAGCAGCCGGTAGAAGGGGTAGTCGAAGACGAAGAACGAGACGTCCAGGCCGAACTGCGGGTCGGTCCGGCCGAAGTCGGTGCTGTTGCGGAACTGCAGCCAGCTCTCCCAGCTGCCCTGCGCGGTGAACCCGGCGAACAGGCCCAGCACGACGGCGACCGAGGTGAGCACCACGGTGCGGCGCGGCTCGATCGACTGCCGGTAGCGCTCGAGGTTCTGCTGCTCCAGCGACATCGGCCGGAACGTCGGGCGGAACCGGTAGGCCAGGTAGATCGCCAGCGCGGTGAGACCGCCGGTGGCCACCCCGGCCACGGCGAAGAGCAGCGCGCGGGTCTGCAGCTCGGTCCAGAAGACCTCGGTGAACCCGGTCTCGTCGAACCAGAGGTAGTCGACGTAGACGTTGGTGAGCGTCCCGATGGCCGTGAAGAGCACCAGCAGGACGGCGATGGCCCCGATGACCACCTTCGCGCGCCGCGACAGGGTCGGCACGGACACGGGGGGCCGCATGGCCACGAGGGTCTCCTTCAGTTGCGGTCGTGACGGAGCGCCACGGACGGTGTCGACCACGGTCGGTCGCGCCGGCTCCGGCTCGGGCCCCCGGGCACCGATCCGGTCGATCAGACCAACGCTCGGGACCGTGCCGGGTTCCCCGACGCCCGCTCCGGCCGACAGCTTCCCCCACCCGGGGACCTCCGTGTCGCCGGGGCGGCGTCAGCAGGACTGCGGGGTCCGCCCGGCGCGGAAGTCCCCGAGCGCGGTCAGCGCCTGGTCGAGGTCGGACACCCGGGCGAGGGTGAGGCCCGGCTGCGGGGCGGCGAGGGCGTCGGCGCAGTTGTCGGCCGGGACGAGGAACAGCTTCGCGCCGATCTTCTGGGCCGCGATCATCTTCAGCTGGATGCCGCCGATCGGGCCGACCTCCCCGGTGGCGTCGATCGTCCCGGTGCCGGCCACCGTCGCCCCGCCGGTCAGGTCGGTGTCGCCGACCAGGTCGAGGATGCCGAGGCTGAGCATCAGTCCGGCCGAGGGGCCACCGACGTCCCCGACGGCGATGTCGACGTCGAAGGGTGCCGCGGGCTGCGCCTGCACCAGGACGCCCAGCAGCGAGCCCTCGTCGTCCGCGGCCCGCGTGGTGACCATCGCCGTCCCCGGCTGCCCCAGGCGCGTGTACGCGACCGGCACCGTCGTGCCGCCGGGGATGGACGCCAGGACGGCGTCCAGCGTGGCGAGGTCGGGCGTCGGCCGGCCGGCGACGCTCTCGATCGCGTCCCCCTCCTGCAGCTGCCCCTCGGCCGGTGAGTCGTCGGACAACCCGCGCACGACCACCTTCACGGGGTAGCCGAGCTCGGCCAGCGCCGCGGCCTCGGCCGCCTCCTCCGAGGTGAGGAAGGCCTGCCGGTTGGCGTCGCGGGTCTCCTGCTCGCTGCGCCCCGGCGGGTAGACGGTCTCCTCGGGGACGACGCTGACCTCGCTGTCGAACCAGCCCTGCACCGCCTCGACCAGGCTGAGCCCGGCCCGGCTGACGCCGACGGTGGTGAGGACCAGCTCCCCGTCGGTCTGGTTCCGGTCGCGGCCCTCGACGCTGATGATCGGCTTGCCGTCGACGTCCCCCAGCGTGTCGAACGTGGGCCCGGGGACCTGCGCGACGTAGGGCACCGGCACCGCCGCGCCGAGCACGCCGAAGACCACCAGCAGCACCACACCGACGCTGAGGACGGCCATCCGACGGGTCACGACCGGCGAGCTTAGAGAAGGAACCTCCCTGCCTCCGTGCGTCCGCTGCCCGCGGACAGGCGTCCGGGGTGGGGCCGCGCGGCTACCGTGGTGGCATGAGCGATCTCCCGTTCGGCTTCGGCCTCCCCGACCGCGACCCCGAGCGTCGCGACCAGTCCGGGTCCGGCGCCGGCAACGACCCCTTCGGGTTCGGTGCTCTCTTCGGCGGTGCCGGCGGCGGGGGGACGCCGGAGGAACTGCTCGCCAAGATGCCGCTGTTCGCCGAGCTGCAGAAGCTGATGACCTGGTCCGGGGGGCCGGTCAACTGGGACCTGGCGCGGCAGGGCGCGATCAGCTCGCTGGCCGCCGGGTCGCAGCCGACGTCCGACGCCGAGCGCGCCGCCGTCGCCGACGCCCTCCGCCTGGCCGACCTGTGGCTGGACCAGGTCACCGAGCTGCCCTCCGGCGTGGACCGGCCGATCGCCTGGTCCCGGGTGGAGTGGGTGGAGCAGACGCTGCCCGCCTGGAGCAGCCTCATCGACCCGCTCGCCGAACGCGTCGTCGGCGCCATGACCAGTGCCCTGCCCACCGAGGCGGCCGCGATGGCCGGCCCGCTCGCCGGGATCATGGGCCGGATGGGCGGCATGATGTTCGGCGCCCAGGTCGGCCAGGCACTCGGCCGGCTCTCCGGCGAGGTCCTCACCAGCAGCGAGATCGGCATCCCGCTGGCCCCGGCCGGCGCCGGCGTCCTGCTGCCGCAGAACGTCGCCGAGTTCGCCGCCGGTCTCGACCGCCCCGCCGACGAGGTTCGGCTGTTCCTCGCGCTGCGCGAGGCCGCCTCGCAGCGGCTGTTCGTGCACGTGCCGTGGCTGCGCCAGCAGCTGCACGACGCCGTCCACGCCTACGCGCGCGGCATCCACGTCGACCGCGAGGCGATCGAGCGCGGCATCAACGAGGCGATGGGCTCGATGGGCGGGATCGATCCCACCAACCCCGAGGGCATCCAGGCGCTGCTGGGCAGCGGGCTGCTCGAGCCCGAGGAGACCCCCGAGCAGCAGGCCGCGCTGCGCCGGCTGGAGACGCTGCTGGCCCTGGTCGAGGGCTGGGTCGACAGCGTGGTGGCCCAGGCGGCCGGCGACCGGCTGCCCGGGCACGGCGCGCTCGCCGAGACGATGCGCCGTCGCCGGGCCTCCGGCGGCCCGGCCGAGCAGACCTTCGCCACCCTCGTGGGCCTGGAGCTCCGTCCGCGGCGGCTGCGCGACGCGGCCACCGTGTGGGGCGCGATGGCGCAGCAGCACGGCAACGCCGAGCGCGACCGGCTGTGGTCGCACCCCGACCTGCTGCCGACGTCGGACGACCTCGACGAGCCGCTGGACTTCGTCGCCCGTCAGGGCGCGGACGACGAGCTGCGCACCCTCACCGCCGACGACGCGAAGAAGCCGCAGACCGAGGACGACGGCGACGACACCGGGTCCTGAGCCCGGGGCGGTCCGCTGGCGACCCCCGAGGCGGGGATCGGCCGAGGTCGGGGACGGCAGCCGGCTGGGATGGACCGATTGCGGGGGCCCGCAGGGTCCTCCGATCGGGACACGGGTAGCGGCTCCTCGGTAGCTGGGGACGGCACCTGGCGCGGTGTCGGCCGGTGGACCGACGACGCGCTCAGACCAGCCCGTCCTCGGCAGGCGGCGCGCCGTGTGCGGCGCCCACCTCGACCCCCTCGAGGAAGCCGCGCGCCCGCTCGGCGCGCGGGTAGCGCGCCACCAGGGACCAGAAGTGCGCGTCGTGGCTCGGCTCCACCAGGTGCGCCAGCTCGTGCACGAGCACGTAGTCGAGGACGTACTCCGGCATCGCGCGCAGCCGGCTGGAGAGCCGGATGGTGCGGTCGGCGGGCGTGCACGACCCCCAGCGGCGGTTCTGGTTCTCCACCCACCGCACGCTGGCCGGCTGCGGCACCCCGTCGAGGTGGGCCGCCGACAGCGCCCGCGCGCGGGCCATCAGCTCGTCGTCCCCACCGAGGGACCGGCGCCGCCGCTCCTCGCGGGTCTGCAGCTTGGCCACCATCTGCGCCACCCAGCGCTGCTCCTCGGCCCGGCTGAACGCCGCCGGGATCAGCACGACCGTGCGCCCGGACTCCCGGTAGGCGGTCACCGTCCGCCGCCGCCGGCTGCTGCGCCGGACCTCGACGTCCCCCTCGGGCAGCGCGGCGGGCGCCGTCCGCACCGACCTGTCGGCGGGGACGGCGCGGCTGCCCCGCACGTCCTCCCGCGCCGCGGGGTCGGGGACGGGGCCACGCTGGGTGTCGGGAGGCGTTCCAGGCACGGGGGAACCGTAGTTCCCGCGACGCGCGTGCGCTCCGGCGGCCACACCGGCACGGGCGCATGTCGCACGGACGGTGGACACGCGCCCGCCCGGTACGGGGACCGAGCCCCGTGAGCCGTCGTCCACAGGGACCCCGCGGGTGTCTGCGCAGGTGAGGCGGGTCGTCCGCGGCCACCCACCGGACGGCGTCCGCAGACCTGTCCCCCGGCCGCGCACAGCGACACGCCACCGGGTCCCCACGTGTTCCACAAGCCTGTCCACAGGTTGTGGGAAGCGTGCCGGGCCGAGGCTGCCGTCCTCCGGGGAACCGCGGCGCGCCCCGGTAGCGTTCGGCAGGACGGCACCCCGCGCGGGGACGCCGAGCGGACCGGAGACGAGGAGGCACCGTGGCGGACAGCTACAACGGCTACTGCGTGAAGTGCAAGGAGAAGCGCGACTTCGACGGCGAGGTCAAGGTCAGCGAGTCCGGCCGTCGCATGGCGCAGGGCACCTGCCCCGTCTGCGGCACCAAGATGAACCGGATCCTCGGCAAGGCCTGAAGAAGGACGTCGTCCTCCCCACCCCTCGCAGGCTCGGGGCGGGACCCGCGATGAGCTGCAGACGGCGGTGCCCGCACGGCGGGCGCCGCCGTCCGTCGTCTCCGCCGCCTGTGGACGGACCCAGCGCGCCGGGCGGGTGCGCTGGCACCCTGCGCCGGTGGCCGACACCGCGCACCCCCTGCTGCCCCCGAGCGTCCCGCTGCTGCGCCTCGCCGGGCCGGACGGCGCCGAGGACGTCCAGGTCGGCGGCGCCGACTCCACCGACGGGCTGCTCGTCTCCCCGGGGATCGCCGGGCTCGCCACCCTGCTGCGCGGCCTGGACGGCCGCCGCACCGAGCGCGCCGTCCTCGCCGAGGCAGCCCTCGACGGCCACGACACCGCGGCGCTGAGCGCCGTCCTCGACGGCCTGCGCGCCACCGGGCTGCTGGTCGACCTCGACCCCGCCGACCTGCTGGCCTCCGCCGTCGGGCCGGCCGCCGCCGCCCGCACGCAGAGCGAGTTGCCCACCGCCACGGGCCGGGAGTCCGGCTCGCGCTGGCGGACCCGACGGGCGGGGACCGTCGTCGTCGACGGCGCGACGCGGGTCGGCGTCCCGCTCGCCGCCGTGCTGGCCGCCAGCGGCGTGGGCCGGGTCAGCGTCCGGGACGACGGGCTGACCGCGGCCGGGGACGCCGTCGTCGGCGGGCTCGGCGCCGACGACGAGGGCCGCCCGCGCGCGCTGGCCGCCGCCGACGCCGTGCGCCGCGCCAGCCCGCTCACCGACCTGCGGCCGCTGCCGGCCGGCGCCCCGGTCGACCTGGTGGTGCTCACCCGTCCCTGGGCGGCGTCGGACCCGCTCGCGGCCGACCTGCAGCGGCGCGGGGTGCCGCACCTGGTGGCGACGGTCCGCGGGGAGACCGGCGTGGTGGGGCCGCTGGTCGTGCCGGGGGCGACCGGCTGCCTGCGCTGCGCGGACCTGCACCGCCGGGACGCCGACCCGCGGTGGCCGGCGCTGGCCGCCCAGCTCACCGCGGCCGAGGCCCCACCGGGCGGGGCCACGGTGACCTGCCTGGCGACCGTGGTGACGGCGTCGGTGCAGGTCCTGGCGCTGCTCGACGGCAGGGGGGCGCCGCTCGCCGTCGGGACGACGGTGGAGCTCAGCCCGCCGGACCTGCTCCCCCGCACCCGCCGGTGGCCGGCCCACCCCGACTGCGGGTGCGTGCCCGAGGGCGGGGGCGAGGAACCGCCCTGACCGCTCCGCCAGCGGTACCGGCGCCGCTCGGGGGACAATGGTCGCCGAGTGCGCCTCCGGGCCCGGACGGGGCCGGTGCCGCCGCGACCGCGGACGACTGAACGCCGAGGAGGAGCACGTGACCGAGCCTGGCCGGGGGATCCCACGAGGCTCGGTCTCACGGACCGCACGACTGGCCTCCCTGCCGCTGGGGGCGGCCGGCCGGGCCACCCTGGGCATCGGCAAACGGCTGTCCGGCCGTCCCGCCGAGGCGGTGAACGCGGAGCTGCAGCAGCGCACCGCCGAGCAGCTGTTCGCCGTCCTGGGCCAGCTCAAGGGCGGGGCGATGAAGCTCGGCCAGACGCTCTCGGTCTTCGAGGCAGCCGTGCCCGAGGAGGTCGCCGCCCCCTACCGGGAGGCGCTGGTCAAGCTGCAGGAGGAGGCGCCGCCGATGCCGGCGCGCACCGTCCACGCGGTGCTCGCGCAGCAGCTCGGCGGCACGTGGCGCACGCGCTTCGCGGAGTTCGACGACGCGCCGGCGGCCGCGGCCAGCATCGGGCAGGTGCACCGGGCGACCTGGCGGGACGGCCGGGACGTCGCCGTGAAGATCCAGTACCCGGGTGCGGCGACCGCGCTGATGGCCGACCTCAACCAGCTGGCCCGCTTCGCCCGGCTGTTCGCCGCGCTGTTCCCCGGCATGGACGTCAAGCCGCTCATCACCGAGCTCAAGGCCCGGGTGGTCGAGGAGCTGGACTACGGCCTGGAGGCCGACGCGCAGCGGACCTTCGCCGCCGCGTACGCCGACGACCCCGAGATCGTCGTCCCCCGGGTGGTGGCCAGCGCGCCGAAGGTGATCGTCTCGGAGTGGCTCGAGGGGACGCCGCTGTCCCGCATCATCGCCACCGGGACCCGCGAGCAGCGGGACCGGGCCGGCCACCTCATGGCGGTGCTCAACTTCTCCGGCCCGCAGCGCGCCCGGCTGCTGCACGCCGACCCGCACCCGGGCAACTTCCGGCTGCTGGACGACGGCCGGCTCGGCGTCATCGACTTCGGCGCCACCGCGCGCCTGCCCGACGGCCTCCCGGAGCCCATCGGGCGGTTGGTGCGCTGGGCGCTGGAGGGCCGGGCGGAGGACGTGCTCGCCGACCTGCGGGTCGAGGGTTTCGTCCGGCCCGGCGTCGAGGTGGACGCCCAGGGTGTCCTCGACTACCTGCTGCCGCTGCTGGAGCCCATCCAGAGCCCCTACTTCCGCTTCACCCGCGCCTGGATGCAGGAGCAGGCCGCCCGCCTGGCCGATCCGCGCAGCGAGGCCAACCGGCTGGGCCGGATGCTCAACCTGCCGCCCGCCTACCTGCTCATCCACCGGGTGACCATCGGGTCGATCGGGGTGCTCTGCCAGCTCGACGCGGGTGACGACTACCGCAGCGTGCTCGAGGCGTGGCTGCCCGGCTTCACCGAGTAAGGACCCCGCCGTACCCGCCCCTGCGGTGGGGCCACGGAGACGACAGGAGGCCGGGTCCGGACGCACCGGGAGCGTCCGGACCCGGCCTCGATCGGGATGGCCCCGCTGGGGGGACCCACCGCCGGCCCGTCCCGGGTCCCGCCCCGAGCCTGCGAGGGGTGGGGAGGACGGGGTCCTCCATCAGCGGACGGCGGCGCTGGCCCGTGCCGCACGCCGCGTGGCGTACTCGGCACGGCGGGCCCAGCGGCGGGCGGCGCGCAACCGGCGGGCGCGTGCCGCGGCGTCGGCCTCGGCGCGCAGGTCGCGCAACCGGTCGACCGCCAGGTCGTACTCGAAGCTGTACACGTCAGGTCCTCACGTCGTCGTGGGTGGCCCGCCCTCCGGCGAGCCAGGTGCCAGGTGCCGCTCGTGGTGGCCCGTCCTCCCCGCCCCGAGCCTGCGAGGGGCGGGGAGGACGGGGTCCTCTCCTAGGCGGCCGCCACCTTGCGGGGGCGACCAC
>DASQXT010000153.1:0-9719 GCA_035639575.1 Geodermatophilus sp. | reverse complement strand
TCGTCACCCTGGTCGACATGCCGGGCATGACCCCGGAGGCGCTGCGCGCGGTCGCCGCGCACGCCGCGCCGGACGCGCTGGCGACCGCCATCTACGACGGCGTCCGCGGGCACCCGGTGCTGCTGGGCCGCGAGCACTGGTCCGGGGTCGCCGCGACCGCCACCGGCGACGAGGGCGCCCGCCGCTACCTCACCGGCCGCACCGTCACCGAGGTCGACTGCACCGGACTGGCCGATCCGACCGACCTCGACGTGCCGCCCGGCGGGGTACCGTCGGCGCCGTGATCGCCCGGGTCGTCGACGCACCGCTCTCCGTCGCCGAGCACGAGGACGCCGTCGCCGACAAGGCAGCCGGCGCGGTCGTCTCCTTCGCCGGTGTGGTCCGCGACCACGACGGCGGCCGCTCGGTCACCGAGCTGGAGTACGTGGGTCACCCGACCGCCGAGCAGGTGATCGTCGAGCTGGCCGAGGAGTTCGCCGCCCGTCCCGACGTGCACGCCGTCGCCGTCTCGCACCGCGTCGGCATGCTCGGGATCGGCGACGTCGCGCTGGCCTGCGCGGTCAGCTCCTCGCACCGCGGGCAGGCGTTCGCCGCCTGCGCCGAGCTCGTCGACCTGGTGAAGGAGCGGCTGCCGATCTGGAAGCGGCAGGTCTTCACCGACGGCGACGAGGAGTGGGTGGCCTGCCCCTAGGGCGTGGGCACCAGCCGCGCCTCGACGATCTTCGTGGCGCCGGCGGCCCGGGCGGCCACCTCGCCGCTGCGCTGCCGCACCCGGTCGAGCATCTCGGTGTCGTTGAGCGGCATCGTGGCCACCAGCCGCTCGGCGCGCCCCACCGCCGGGTCCGCGAGCACCGCGTCGACCAGGCGGGCGCCGGTGCCCAGCGGCAGGTGACCGGACTCCACGTGCATCGCGGAGGCGACGACGCCGGGCACCTCGGTCCGGCGGATCTCGGCCTCGGCGAGCAGGCGGCCCTCGGCCTGCACTCGGACGACGGACAGGACGGCAGGGGGCATGGTCGGCGTCTCCACGACTCGGCGGACGGGGCCGGCCCGGCAGACCGGCGGGGGCGGCCCCACGCACGGGACCCGGACGGCGCGCGACCGCGCCGTCCCGGTCACCCTCTCCCGTGCTCCGCGCGCCGGGGTAGGGACTTCCGTCCCGACTTCGCGGGTGCGCGCTCCCCGAGGTGCCGGGCCGCGGAGGCGCGTGGCGCCACCGGCGGGTCCGACGGCGTCAGGCCGGCGGCGATCAGTGTGCTCAGCAGGCGCGCCACCGTCTCGACCAGGGGCAGGTCGCGCGCGGCGCTGCGGGGCCGGGCGCGGAACCCCCAGGCGCACAGCGTGCCGAACAGCTCCCCGTCCGGGCCGACGAGCGGGACGCCGATGTAGGCGGCGATCCGCGCGACCGGTCCGCTCATGAGCTTGGCGAAGGCCGGGACGGCAGCGGTGACCGTGGCTGCCCGTGGCGCCTCCCCGGCGACCATGGCGCGACAGAAGGTGTCCGCCCACGGCAACCAGGTCCCCGGTCGGATCAGGTCGGGCGGGTGGGCGTGGAGCACGACCTGCCGGTCGTCCACGACCCGGGTCACCACCCACACGTCCCAGCCCAGGCGCTCGTGCAGTGCCTGGAGCGTCCCGCAGGCCGCGGCGGGGAAGTCGTCCCACGGAGCGACGTCCAGGACGGCAGGGGCGGCCATGCCCACCATCGTCCTCGCCCCGTCCCGATACCGGTACGGGATCGTGCGCAGATCAGCGGACGGGGGCTGCGCCGTCGTCCGGGTCCCGCCGCGCAGCCTCGTCGCGCAGTGCGGCCTCCTCCTCGGCCTCGCCCTCCAGCCGGTGGGCCTCCCCGTGCAGCTGCGCAGCGGCGTCCCCGTGGGACTCGCCGTACACCTCCTCGGCGCGGCCCACCAGCTCCTCGACCTTGGCCTTGGCCCTGTCCCAGATGCTCATGCGCTCATCCTCCGGCGAAGGGCGGCAGCACGTCGACCACCGCGCCCGGCCGCAGCGTCGATGACCGGTCCCGCGTCTGGGTGCCGTCGACGAGGAAGGAGCAGGCGGTGAGGACCTTCTCCAGCCGCTCCCCGTGCGTCTCGACGATCTGGCCGACGAGCTCGGACAGCGTGCCGGCGTCGCGGGTCTCGGTCTCCACGCCGGCAGCGGCGCGGGCCCCGGCGAAGTAGCGCACGGTGACTGGCACGGGGCTCAGCCGCCGATGGCCGACATCGGGCGGGACGGCTGCAGGAACGACGGGTCGTCGATGCCGTGACCCGGGAGCTTGCCGAGGGTGGCGATCCGCCAGCGGTCGGCCAGCTCGGCGTCGGTGGCCCCCTCGCGCAGCGGCGTCCGCAGGTCGGACTCCTCGCGGGCGAACAGGCAGTTGCGCACCTGGCCGTCGGCGGTCAGCCGGGTGCGGTCGCAGCTGCCGCAGAAGGAGCGGGTGACCGAGGCGATCACGCCGACCGTCGCGGGGCCGCCGTCCACCAGCCAGCGCTCGGCCGGCGCGGAACCGCGTTCCTCGGTGTCCGGGGTGAGGGTGTGCGCCGCCGAGAGCCGCTCGAGGATGTCCTCCGCGGTGACCATCTCGCCGCGCGTCCAGGCGTGGTGGGCGTCGAGCGGCATCTGCTCGATGAAGCGCAGCTGGTAGCCGTGCTCGAGGCAGAAGTCCAGCAGCGGGACGGCGTCCTGCTCGTTCATCCCGCGCAGCAGGACGGCGTTGACCTTGACCGGCGTGAGCCCGGCGCGCTGCGCGGCGGCGAGGCCGGCGAGGACGTCGTCGAGCCGGTCGCGGTGCGTCAGCTGCTTGAACCGGGCGCGGTCGAGGGTGTCGAGGCTGACGTTGATCCGGTCCAGCCCGGCCTCGGCGAGCGCCGGGGCGACCCGGGCCAGGCCGATCGCGTTGGTGGTCAGGCTGACCTCGGGCCGGGGCGCCAGCGCGGTGGCGGCGGCCACGATGCCCACCAGGCCGGGGCGCAGCAGGGGCTCGCCGCCGGTGAAGCGGACCTCGCGGATGCCCAGCTGCTCCACGCCGATGCGGACCAGCCGGGCGATCTCGTCGTCGGTGAGCACCTCGACCTTGGGCAGCCAGTCGAGGCCCTCGGGCGGCATGCAGTAGGTGCAGCGCAGGTTGCACCGGTCGGTCAGCGACACCCGCAGGTCGGTCGCGACCCGGCCGTGCCGGTCCACCAGGCCACCGGTGCCGGGGGCGGGGTCCGGACGGCGGACCACGGGGTCCGGGAGCGGGCTCGTCGAGGTCACGCCCCTGAATGTAGTGCGGGAGGACGACGCTGTGCCGCTGCCCGAACGGGCGTGGGGGGCGACCGGAGCTCCGGTCGCCCCCCACCGGGGGAGTGCCGGGTCAGCCGATCGGGGCGGGGTCGACCGGGTCCGCCGGCACCGGCACCGAACCCTGGATCCGGTTGCGGGCCTGGCAGTCGCTGGTGCAGTTGGTGGCGCCGGCGGACAGCTCCACCGCGTCCTCACCGAGCACGCCACCCAGCCGGCCGCCCGAGGCGACCGACCAGCGGGTGGTCCGGCCGTCCTGGAACAGCTTGGTGGCCACCTGCGGGCTGTCCTTGCCGAGCAGCATCTGGTGCGTCGCGTCGCCGGAGACGCCGTCGCCGAAGTTGACCTTCCCGGTGTACTCGTTGACGAAGTAGAACAGCGTGGGGCCGAGGGTGTGCACGTACTCGACCGGGCCGCCGAACTCCTGCTCCATCTGGAAGACGCCGCCCTGCGGGGCGTCCTTGGCCTGGATCTTGAACTTGCCGGCCGCGGTGGTGAACTCCGCGACGAGGACGTCGTCGCGCAGCCGCAGCTCGCCGATCCGCACGCCGCGCAGCTGGTCCGTGGTCAGCTGGGGCACCTTCGAGGCGAAGACGACGGTCGGGCCGGTGACCATCCGCTGCGGGTCCGGCGCGCCGGTCAGCGTGTAGTCGTACACGCCCAGCGTCGCCGGGTCGATGGTGAACGTGACGTGCCGGCCGCGGACGGCGATCGGGCCGCTCGGGGTCACGTCGCGCAGCCGGGCCTCCGATCCGGCGGCCGGGTTCGTGGTGCGGCCGTTGACGGTGACGGCGAAGTCGCCGGCGGTGCCGGTGGCCGTCGTCCCCCCGCCGTCCTCGGTGGCGGCGGGGTCGTCGCCCTTGGCGGCGGCGGTTCCGGGGGCGAGCAGGACGGTGAGACCGAGCAGGAGGGCCAGCAGGCGGCGCGGGCGGGTGGTCGCGGACACGGGGCTCCTTCGACGGGGGTGCGGCGCGTGTGCGACCGCTCACAGAGAGTGCATGAAGCGTCAAGGAGCCCCGTGGCGGCGCGCCGGGCGGCCGGAATGCGGCGGCGGGGCGCAGGGGTCCGTTGCTACGGTTCCGGAGCCACCCGAGAGACCGGCGGGCAGCCCCGCACTCGCCTGTGGCCAGGAAGCGCGAGACGTCCCGTGTCACCCCGCACCGTGTTCGGCCCCTACGCCCGCCTGTTCGCCGTCCCCGGCTCGGTGGCGTTCTCCTTCGCCGGGTGGGTCGCCCGGCTGCCCATCCCGATGCTCGGCCTGGGCGCCGTCCTGCTGGTCGCCGGCGAGACCGGCAGCTACGGCCTGGCCGGCGCGGTCTCCGGCACGCTGGCGCTGAGCTTCTCCGTCGCCAGTCCCCAGTGGGCCCGCGCCATGGACCGCCGCGGGCAGGGCGCCGTCCTGCGCTGGGCGATGACCGGCTACCTGCTCTGCGGCTACGGCTTCGTGGCCGCGGTGACCCTCGGGGGGCCGCGGTGGAGCTGGTTCGTGCTGGCCGCGCTGTGCGGCGCGAGCGGACCCAACATCGGGTCCCTGGTCCGGGCCCGCTGGGCCGAGGCGCTGGCCGAGCCGGGTCGCCGGCAGACCGCCTTCGCCCTCGAGGCCGTCGTCGACGAGGTCGTCTTCGTCGTCGGGCCACCGCTGGTGACGCTGCTGGCCACGCTGGTCGCCCCGCCGGCCGGCTTCCTCACCGGCATCACGCTCGGCGCCGTCGGCGGCCTCTGGCTGGCCCGGCAGCGCGGCACCGAGCCCGCCGTCGTGCCCGCCGACCCCGGCGCGCCGTCCCGCCGGTGGGCCGCGCTCAACGCGACGGTGCTGGTCGTGGCGGTCACCTACGCCGCGGTCGGCACCGTGTTCGGGGCGATGGACGTCGTCGTGGTGGGCTTCGCCGACGAGCAGGGCGCACCGGCGCTGGCCGGTGTGGCGCTGGCCGTCTACGCGTTCGGCAGCCTCGTGGCGGGGCTGGTCTACGGCGTCGCCCGGCTGCCCGGCTCGCTGTCCGCCCGGTTCCTGGCCACCGCCGTCGCCTTCGGCCTGGCCGCGCAGCTGCTGTGGGGCGTCGGCTCGCTCGCGGTGCTGGTCGCCGCGGGCTTCCTCGCCGGCACCGCGATCGCCCCGGTGCTGGTCTCGGGAACCTCGCTGGTCGAGTCGCGGGTCCCGCGCACCGCGCTCACCGAGGCGCTGTCGTGGACCACCACCGGGCTCACCCTCGGCGTCACGGCCGGGTCCGCGCTGGCCGGCGCCGCCGTCGACGCCTGGGGCGCGGAGTCGGCGTTCGCCGTCCCGGCGGGAGCCGCGGCGCTCGCGGCGCTGATCGCGCTGGCAGGGGCTCCGCTGCTGCGGGCGCGCACCGTGCCCGCGGGAGCCGACCTGGCCCGGGAGGTCGTGTGACCGTCACGGTCCGGCCGCTGGCCGACGACGACCTGCCCGCCGCGTGGGAGCTGGGCCGGCTGGCCTTCGGCGGGTCGTCGACCGCGCCGGAGTGGGCGCTGCGGCCGGTGCCCGGCATCCTGCGGCTGGGCGCCTTCGACGAGCGCGGCCGGCTGGTCGGCAAGGCCACCGACACCGGTCACGAGCAGTGGTGGGGCGGCCGGGCGGTCGCCACGGCGGACGTCGGCGGGGTCGCCGTCCTGCCCGAGTACCGCGGCAGCGGGGTGGCCCGGGCACTGCTCGCGGACCTGCTGGCCCGGGGGCGGGAGCGGGGTGCCGCGGTCAGCGCGCTCTTCCCGACCGTGTCGGCGGTCTACCGGCGGCTGGGGTGGGAGGTCGTGGGCGCGCTGCAGCGGGCCGAGTTGGACACCACCGCACTGCCGTCGGCCCCGGTGCCCGGCGTCGCGGTGCGCCCGGGTGAGCCGGCCGACCTCGCGGTGCTCGACGCGCTCTACGAGACCCTCGCCCGCCCCCGCGCGGGGCTGCTCACCCGCCGCGGCGGCGCGTTCGACCTGCCGCACCAGGGCCGGTGGCCCGCCGGGGTGGACGGCGTCACGGTCGCCGAGCAGGACGGCGTCCCCACCGGCGTCCTGGTCTACGAGCGCGGCACCGGCTACGGGCCCGAGGCGCGGCTGACCGTGCACGACCTGCTCGCGGTCACCGCCGAGGCGGCGCGGGCGCTGGTCGGCGTGCTGGCCGGCTGGCGCAGCGTGACCCGCGCCGTCCGCGTGCCGCTGCTGACCGGCGACGCGGTGTCCGGTGTGCTGCCGCTCGAGCGCTCACCGGAGGGGCCCGGGGCGGCGTTCATGCACCGGCCGGTCGACGTGGTGCGCGCCGTTGCCGACCGCGGCTGGCCCGGGCACGTGCGCGGCCGGGTGGCGTTCACGCTGCTCGACCCGGTCGTGACGGAGAACACCGGGCCGTGGGAGCTGGAGCTCGCCGACGGCGCCGGGGAGCTGCGCCGTCCCGCCCGGGAGCCGGGGCTGACCCTCGACGTCCGCGGGTTCGCGCAGCTCTACTGCGGGATCACCACCGGACGGGCCGCGGCACTGGCCGGGCTGGTCTCCGGCCCGGAGGACCCGTCCGCGCTGGACCTGATCGCCGTCGGCCCGCCGGTCGGGCTGCTCGACTACTTCTGACGACGGGTTGAGGGCCGGACGGACGGGTAGGCGGACTGTCGGCAGGCCGTGCGCCCACGTGAGTGCGCGGCGCCCCCACCCGTCAGCGAGAGGAGCCCTCGTGGCCACCGTGCCCACGATCCGACTCAACAACGGCGTCGAGATCCCCCAGCTGGGGTTCGGCGTCTACCAGGTCCCGCCGGAGGACACCGCCGACGCCGTCGCCACGGCGCTGGAGATCGGCTACCGGCACATCGACACCGCCGAGATGTACGGCAACGAGAAGGGCGTCGGTGAGGCCGTCGCGCGCTCGGGCCTCGACCGCGGCGAGGTCTTCGTGACCAGCAAGCTGAACAACGGCTTCCACCGCCGGGACGACGCGCTGCGCGCCTTCGACCAGTCGCTGGCCGACCTCGGCTTCGAGTACCTGGACCTCTTCCTCGTCCACTGGCCGCTGCCCGGGATCGACGTCGACTACACCGAGACCTGGAAGGCGATGGAGGAGATCTACGCCGGCGGCCGCTGCCGCGCGATCGGCGTCTCGAACTTCCAGGCCCACCACCTGCGCCGGCTGTTCTCGCAAGCCCAGGTGCGCCCGGCCGTCAACCAGATCGAGGTGCACCCCTACCTCGCGCAGGACGAGCTGCGGGCCTTCGACGCCGACCACGAGATCGTCACCGAGGCCTGGTCGCCGATCGCGCAGGGCAAGGTGCTCGGCGACCCGGCGATCGTGGCCATCGCCGAGCGGCTGGGCCGCACCCCGGCCCAGGTCGTGCTGCGGTGGCACGTGCAGCGCGGGGACGTCGTGTTCCCCAAGTCGGTCTCCCGCGAGCGCATGCAGGAGAACTTCGCGCTGTTCGACTTCGAGCTCGGCACCGAGGACATGGCCACCCTCACCGGCCTGGACCGCGGGGAGCGCACCGGTCCCGACCCGGACACCTTCAACTACATCCCCGGCTGACCCCCAGCGCTCAGCGCGATCATGGTGCCGGGACCACCTCCCGGACCACCGGGATGGTCCTGGCGCCATGATCGTCATCAGCCGACGAGGTCCGGGGCGGACTCAGCGTGGGCCGGCAACGGCTCCTGGTCGTGGTGGGGTCCGGAGGATCACGGTGTCGTCGTGACGAAGTCGATGAGCTCCTCGACGCGGCCGATCAGTGCCGGTTCCAGGTCGGTCCAGGTGCGCACCCGGGCGAGGATGCGCTGCGCCCAGACGTAGCCGGTGTCGTCCTCCCAGCCCAGCCGGCGGCAGACGCCCTCCTTCCACGGCTCGCCCTTGGGCACCGTCGGCCAGGCCCGGATCCCGACGACCGACGGCTTGACGGCCTGCCAGATGTCGATGAACGGGTGGCCGACGACGAGCGCGTGCTCGCCGGGGGCCCCCGCCCCCGTCCGCATGACCTCAGCGGCGATGCGGGACTCCTTGGAGCCGGTCACCAGGTGGTCGACCAGCACGCCGAGCCGCCGTCCCGAGGCCGGACGGAAGTCGCGCACGATGCCGGGCAGGTCGTCCACGCCGTGCAGCGGCTCGACCACGACGCCCTCGATGCGCAGGTCGTGGCCCCACACCTTCTCCACCAGTTCCGCGTCGTGCTTGCCCTCGACGTAGATGCGCCCCTCGCGGGCGACGCGGGCGCGGGCGCCGGCGACGTAGGTCGAGCCCGACGCGCTGCGCGTGGGGGTGGCCGGCGCCTGCGGCTTCGGCCGCACCAGCACGACCGGCCGGCCGTCGACCCAGAAGCCGGGGCCGAGCGGATAGGCGCGCACGCGGCCGAAGCGGTCCTCGAGGTGGACGACGTCCTTCTCGCAGCGCACGACCGCGCCCACGAACCCGGAGCTCGGGTCCTCGACGACCAGGTCGCGCTCGGCCTCGACCTGGGGGCTCGGCTTCTTGACGGTGCGCGGGTGGACCAGGTTGTCGTACGGCGAGCGGGGAGGCACGCCCTCCAGGATGAGCAGGCGCACCGCGGACGGCGGGGCCGACGCGCCGGAACGGCACGATGTCCGACACGCGCGGGGAGCTGGACGTGACGTGAGGTGGTCGGTCGTCACGCGGGGGGAGCGCTCTGCGTCACCCCCGTTGCCTCGTCGCTGAACTGCACGGATGCGGTGAGAACCATCTCCGGCGACCGTGCGCCAGCACCGATCCGGTGTGTCGGGACGATCGTGGCCGTTTCGTGACCCGCCGGACGGTCACCCCTGTGATCGACAGGAACAACCCCTGCTCAGATGAGAGCGAGTCCACCATGATCGGCACCGAAGCCATCAGCCGCGTGATCGGCAAGGACGTCTACGACCAGAGCGGCGACAAGATCGGCTCTGCCTCGGAGGTCTACCTCGACGACGACAGCGGCCAGCCGGAGTGGGTCACGGTGCGCACCGGCCTGTTCGGCACCAAGGAGTCCTTCGTCCCCCTCCGCGACGCCGACCTCACCGACGACGGGGTGCGCGTACCGGTGAGCAAGGCCCAGGTGAAGGACGCCCCGAAGATCGACACCGGCGGGCACCTGTCGCCGCAGGAGGAGCAGGAGCTCTACAGCTACTACGGCCTCGGCTCCGGCCAGGGGACGACCGGCACCACGGGGAACATCGGCACCACCGGCGTGGCCGGCACCGGCCGCACCGACCGTGACGAGACGACGGTCGCCGGCACCACGACGACCGGCACGGCCGGCATGGCGGGCACGACCGGGCGCACCGACCGCGACGGTGACGGGGTCTACGACGACGTGCAGGGCCGTGCTGTCGGCCGGGACGTCTCCGGGCCGACCACCGATGAGGCGATGACCCGCTCGGAGGAGCGGCTGAACGTGGGCACCCGCACCGAGGAGGTCGGCCGGGCCCGGCTGCGCAAGTACGTGGTCACCGAGAACGTGACCGAGACG
>DASQXT010000152.1:0-8326 GCA_035639575.1 Geodermatophilus sp. | reverse complement strand
CGTCGGGTCGACCTGCGGGGCGTCCGCGGCGTAGACGCTCGACGGGCCGCCGGACAGGACGATCGCCGCCGGCTTGCGCGCGACGATCTCCTCGGCCGGGACCGCGGAGGAGACGATCTCCGAGTAGACGCCGGCCTCGCGGATCCGCCGCGCGATGAGCTGGGCGTACTGCGCGCCGAAGTCGACGACGAGGACGGTCGGGAAGTCCATCAGTCGCCCTGACCACCGATGCTCTGCTGCCCGGGGGTCCCCTCCCGGGGGGTCCCTCCCCCTATCACGAGGTCGACCCGCTGGAACTCCTTCAGGTCGCGGTACCCGGTCTTGGCCATCGTCCGGCGCAGCGCCCCGAAGAGGTTGGTGCGGCCGTCGGCGGCGCGCGCCTCGCCCAGCAGGACGTCGTGCAGCGAGCCGACGGGGGCGATCGGGGCCGACGTCCCGCCACGGGGCAGCCGGGGGTGGGCGGCCACGGAGTCCCACCAGACGCCGCCGCCCGGGGCCTCGGCCGCCGCGCGCAGCGGCTCGCCGAGCTGGACGGCGTCCGCACCGCAGGCCAGCGCGCGGGCGATGGCACCGCTGGTCTCGATCCGGCCGTTGGCGATCACGTGCACGTAGCGGCCGCCGGTCTCGTCGAGGTAGTCGCGGCGGGCGGCCGCGGCGTCGGCGATCGCACTGGCCAGCGGCACCCGGATGCCCATGACGGCGTCGGTGGTCGAGAAGCTGTCGGCGCCGACGCCGACGATCACGCCGGCCGCACCGGTGCGCATCAGGTGCAGCGCGGTCTGGTAGTTCGCCGCGCCGCCCACGATCACCGGGACGTCGAGGTCGGCGATGAACTCCTTGAGGTTGAGCGCGTCGCCCTGGGTGGTGACGTGCTCGGCCGAGACGATCGTGCCCTGGATGACCAGCAGGTCCACGCCCGCGGCGAGCGCGGCCGGTGCCAGCTGCAGCGTGTGCTGCGGCGAGACGCGGACGGCGGTGGTCACGCCGGCGTCGCGCATCTCCTTGATGCGGGCGGTGACCAGGTCGGGCTCGACCGGCCGGGAGTAGACCTCCTGCAGGAGGGCGACCGGCGGCGCCCCCTCCCCCGCGGCCTCGCGCAGCCGGCGGTAGACCGGCGCCGGGTCGTCGTAGCGGGTCCACAGCCCCTCGGCGTTGAGCACACCGAGGCCGCCGGCCTGGCCGACGGCGATCGCCGTGGCCGGGCTGACGACGGCGTCCGACGGGCTGGTGACCAGCGGGATGTCGAACCGGAAGGCGTCGATCTGCCAGGCGGTGGAGACGTCGTCCATGTCCCGGGTGCGCCGGGAGGGGACGATCGAGACCTCGTCGAGGTCGTACCCCCGGCGGGCGAAGCGGTTCAGGCCGATGTCGACGGTGTCACGCGTGGTCACGGTCAGCGCCCCCGGTGGTTCGGAACTTCGACGATCTCGTTCACGCAAGGACCCTCGTTGGACACGTGGCTCACCGACCGCGGTAGTTCGGGGCTTCGACGGTCATCTGGATGTCGTGCGGGTGGCTCTCCACCAGGCCGGCCGAGGTGATCCGGGTCAGCTGGCCGCGCTCCTGCAGGTCGGCGATGGTCTGCGCGCCCGCGTAGCCCATCGAGGCGCGCAGCCCGCCGACGAGCTGGTGGGCGACGCCGGCCAGCGGACCGCGGTAGGGCACCTGCCCCTCGATGCCCTCGGGGACGAGCTTGTCGTCGGAGAGCACGTCGTCGGCGAAGTAGCGGTCGCGGCTGTAGGACTGGTTGCCGCGCTTCTGCATGGCACCCAGCGACCCCATGCCGCGGTAGGTCTTGTACTGCTTGCCGTTGACGAAGACCAGCTCGCCCGGAGCCTCCTCGACGCCGGCGAACAGCCCGCCGATCATCACCGTGTCGGCGCCGGCGACCAGCGCCTTGGCGATGTCACCGGAGTACTGCAGGCCGCCGTCGGCGATCACCGGGACGCCGGCCGGCTTGGCCGCCAGCGCCGCCTCGTAGACGGCGGTGACCTGCGGGACGCCGACACCGGCGACCACGCGGGTGGTGCAGATGGAGCCCGGGCCGACGCCGACCTTCACGGCGTCCACCCCCGCGTCGACGAGCGCCTGGGCGCCGGCGCGGGTGGCGACGTTGCCGCCGACGACCTGCACCCCGAAGTCGCCCTTGACCCGCGTCACCATCTCCAGGACGGCGCGCTGGTGGCCGTGCGCGGTGTCGACGACGAGCACGTCCACGCCGGCGTCGACCAGCAGGCCGGCCCGCTTGTAGGCGTCCTCGCCCACCCCGACCGCGGCGGCCACCACGAGGCGGCCGTCGGCGTCCTTGGTGGCGTTCGGGAACTGGTCGCGCTTGACGAAGTCCTTGACGGTGATCAGCCCGCGCAGCCGGCCCGCCTCGTCGACCAGCGGCAGCTTCTCGACCTTGTGCCTGCTCAGCAGCTGCAGCGCGGTGTCCGGGTCGACGCCGACCGGGGCGGTGACCAGCGGCATCGGCGTCATGACGTCGCGGACGAGGCGGTTCTTGTCGGTCTCGAACCGCATGTCCCGGTTGGTGCAGATGCCGACCAGCACGCCCTCGTCGTCGACGACGGGAGCGCCGGAGATGCGGTAGCGGGCCGACAGCGCGTCGAGCTCGGCGAGGGTGTTGTCCGGGGAGGCGGTCACCGGGTTGGTGACCATGCCGGCCTCCGAGCGCTTGACCAGGTCCGCCTGGCCGGCCTGCTCCTCGGCGGCGAGGTTGCGGTGCAGGACGCCGACGCCGCCGACGCGGGCCATCGCGATCGCCATGCGGGCCTCGGTGACGGTGTCCATCGCGCTGGAGAGCAGCGGCACCGCCAGCCGGATGCCGCGGGTCAGCCGGCTGCTGGTGTCCACCTCGGCCGGCACGACGTCGGACGCGCCGGGGATGAGCAGGACGTCGTCGTAGGTCAGGCCGAGCGGCGCGAACTTCGCCGGCAGCTCGGGGACGAACTCATCGGGCTGCATCGGTTGCCGCCACCCCTCCGGTCGGCCGGCACCCTCGTGGGCGCGCGGGGAGCCGCCCTCGATCGTAGGCGGCACCCCGCGGGGCTCTGTGTGATGTCCGTCCGGCCACTACCGTGGCACCCGTGAGTTCTTGGGACGACGCTTCCGGGCCCGACTTCGGGTCCGCCGACCAGCCAGGTCCGCCGCCGCTGACCATGGAGGAGCGGGCCGGCGTCCTGGACGACCTCGCCGAACTGGAGGTGTTCCGGACGCTGCTGGAGCCGACCGGCATCAAGGGCATCGTCGTCGACTGCCCGGACTGCGACGAGGAGCACCACGTCGACTGGGCCCTGATGCAGGCCAACCTCCGCCAGCTGCTCGAGGAGGGCCAGACCGGCCGGCACGAGCCCCCGTTCGACCCCGATCCCGACGACTACGTCAGCTGGGACTACGCCAGCGGCTACGCCGACGGGATCGCCGCGATGGCCGAGCGCGAGGAGCCCGGCGGCGACGGCCGCGCCGGCAGGCACGCCCGCGACGACTAGACCCCGACGCGATCATGGCGCCGTGACCACCCGGGAACCCGGGGAGCGGTCACGGCGCCATGATCGTCGGACTGGCTAGCTCATCATGCCGCGGCGGAAACCGGTGGCCACCGCCTCGGCGCGGTCCTTGGCTCCCAGCTTGCGGAACAGCCGCCGGGCGTGGGTCTTGATGGTGTCCTCGGACAGGTAGAGCTCGCGGCCGATCTGGGCGTTGCTCTTGCCCTGGCTCATGCCGGTGAGCACCTGCATCTCGCGCATCGAGAGGCTGACCGGCGCGGGCTCGCGGACCGTCGAGCGGACCGTCGTCGGCGCGGCACCGGCCAGCGGGGTGGCGCCGTTCCAGGCCGGCGTCCCGGTGGCGTGACCGGCGTGCGCGCCGACCGAGGCGAGCGGCACCGGCTGCGGCGGGACGGACGGCACGGGGCCGCGGCCGTCGACCCGCAGGCCGACCCGCGACAGGCCCAGGCCCATCTCCATCGCGGTGGCGTCCCAGCGCAGGTAGCCGCGGGCACCGGCCGCGACCGCCGCCCGGACGGTCTCGCCGTCGTCGGGGGCGCCGAGGACCAGCACCGACAGCCGCGGGTGGGCCCGCAGCGCCTGCGTGGCGACGGTGAGCCCGGTGTCCGTGGCCCGCTGGGTCCCGATGAGCAGGACGTCGGGCTGGCGCGTAGCCAGCCGGGCCATGAGGGCGGCGGCGTCACCGACGACCTCCACCCGTCCCACGAACGGCAGCGCCACCAGTCGGCCCGCGATGTCGTCGCGGACCCGCCGGCGCTCGTCGTAGACCCACACGCACGTCGTGCCGTGGCCGGGTCCGCGCATCCTGTCGTCGATCACGCCTGCTCCTCGCTCGCCGGCCACACGTCCCTTGGCCGGGTCCCACCGCCCGGATCCCCCGGCCGGGTGTCGCTCGGACGTGCGGGTCCCGTCCGGGGACCCGTCGTCGTCGCTGCGGCCGGGACCGGCACCGCCGACGGGTGTCCCGTGGCGGTGTTCGGCACGGCCTGCAGCCACCTTGATCGACTCCGGGAGGCGGCAACACCCGCTCTCACCCAGCGGGGGGAGAGCGGAACCGAGAAAATGCAGGGTCGCCGTGGGTTTGACCCACAGAGGGCTCGGGCACCGGCCCCCTTGCAGCCGGACCGCCCCCTCCGGCTCGCACCGAGCCGAGGAGGACGAATGGCTGACATCCGCCGCCTGCCCACCCCCGTCGCCGAGGTCTGGGACTGGCAGTTGCACGGCGCGTGCCGCGGGGAGAGCACGGCTCTCTTCTTCCACCCGGACGGCGAGCGTGGTCCGGCTCGGGCCCGTCGTCAGGCGGCCGCCAAGGCGGTCTGCGCCCGCTGCCCGGTCGTCGAGTCCTGCCTGAAGCACGCCCTGTCGGTCCGTGAGCCCTACGGGGTCTGGGGCGGCATGAGCGAGGAGGAGCGCGCCCGGCTGATCGCCGCGGAGCCTGCCGCCGTCGCCGCGGGGGTCTGAAGACCACGACGACGTCGAGAGGGCCGGTCCAGCAACTGCTGGACCGGCCCTCTCGCGTGTGTGGGCCCTCTACCCCCCGCGGCCGGCGTGCGTGCCGTGGGGGGTAAAGGGCGGCCCCGTCCAGAGGCTCCCGCCGAGCGGAGCGAGGCGTGAGGAGGACGGGGTCCTTCGTCAGTGGCTGTGCCCGTGGCCGTGCGAGTGGCCGTGGGTGTGGTGGCCGGCCCCGGCCGGCTCCTCCTCCTCCGGCGCCTCGACGACGGCGGAGTCGGTCGTCAGCACCATCGCCGCGATCGAGACGGCGTTGCCCAGCGCGGCCTTGGTGACCTTGACGGGGTCGATGACGCCCTGGGCGGCCAGGTCGCCGTACTCGCCGGTCGCGGCATTGAAGCCCTGGCCGAGACCGGCCTCGCGGACCTTGGCCACCACGACCTGGCCCTCGAACCCGGCGTTGCCGGCGATCCGGACCAGCGGGGCGTCCAGCGCCCGCCGGACCACGCGGGCACCGGTCAGCTCGTCCCCGGAGAGGTCGAGGGAGTCGATCGCCGCGGCCGCGTGGACCAGCGCCGAGCCACCACCGGGGACGACGCCCTCCTCCACCGCGGCGCGGGTGGCGGCGATGGCGTCCTCGATCCGGTGCTTCTTCTCCTTCATCTCGACCTCGGTGGCCGCGCCGACGCGGATGACGCCGATGCCGCCGGCGAGCTTGGCCAGCCGCTCCTGCAGCTTCTCGCGGTCCCAGTCGGAGTCGGTCGCCTCGATCTCGCGGCGGATCTGCGCGACCCGGTCGCCGATGGCCTCGCCGGTGCCGCCGCCGTCGACGATCGTCGTCTCGTCCTTGGTGACGGTGACCCGGCGCGCGGTGCCGAGGACCTCGAGGCCGACCTGGTCGAGCTTGAGGCCGACGTCCTCGCTGACGACCTGGCCGCCGGTGACGACGGCGAGGTCGGTCATGAACGCCTTGCGACGGTCGCCGAAGTACGGCGACTTCACCGCGACGACCTTGATGGTCTTGCGGATGGAGTTGACGACGAGGGTGGACAGCGCCTCGCCCTCGACGTCCTCGGCGACGATCAGCAGCGGACGGCCGCCGGTGGACAGCACCTTCTCCAGCAGCGGGAGCAGGTCGGCCAGCGCGCTGATCTTGCCGCTGACCAGCAGCACGAGGGCGTCCTCGAGGACGGCCTCCATCGCCTCCTGGTCGGTGACGAAGTAGGGCGAGAGGTAGCCCTTGTCGAACTGCACGCCCTCGGTGACGTCGAGCTCGGTGGAGAGGGTGGTGCTCTCCTCGACGGTGATGACGCCGTCCTTGCCGACCTTCTCCATGGCCTGGCCGATGAGCTCGCCGACCTCGGCGTCCTGCGCGGAGACGGTCGCGACGCCGGCGATGGCCTGCTGGTCGGAGACCGGGATGGCGACCTCGTCGAGGGCCGCGGAGACCGCGTCGGCGGCGGCGCGCATGCCGGCGCCGAGCGCCGTCGGGCTGGCGCCCGCGGCGACGTTGCGCATGCCCTCGTGCACCAGGGCCTGGGCCAGCACGGTGGCGGTGGTGGTGCCGTCGCCGGCGACGTCGTTGGTCTTGGTGGCGACGTTCTTGGCCAGCTGGGCGCCGAGGTTCTCGTACGGGTCCTCGAGCTCGACCTCGCGGGCGATCGTCACGCCGTCGTTGGTGATGGTCGGGGCGCCGAACTTCTTGTCGAGGACGACGTTGCGACCGCGCGGGCCGAGGGTCACCTTGACCGCGTCGGCGAGCTTGTCCACCCCGCGCTCGAGCGCGCGGCGGGCGTCCTCGTTGAACTTGATGATCTTGGCCATGGGGCCCTTCCGATCAGGGTGCGGGTGGGACGGGCGGATGCGAGCCCGGACGACGACCGCCCCGGGACCCGGTCACACGGGTCGCCGGGGCGGACGTGACGTGCTGGAACGGCCTGGTGAGCCGCTGGAACGGCCATCCTTCAGGGTCCCGCGCCGAGCTTGCGAGGCGTGGGGGGAAGGGTGGTCCTTCGACTACTTCTCGACGACGGCGAGCAGGTCGCGGGCGGAGAGCACCAGGTACTCCTCGCCGGCGTACTTGACCTCGGTGCCGCCGTACTTCGAGTAGATGACCACGTCGCCGACGTTGACGTCGAGCGGGACGCGGTTGCCGTTGTCGTCGACGCGGCCGGGGCCCACGGCCACGACCGTGCCCTCCTGCGGCTTCTCCTTGGCGGTGTCCGGGATGACCAGGCCGGAGGCGGTGGTGGTCTCGGCCTCGTTGGCCTGGACCACGACGCGGTCCTCCAGCGGCTTGATGTTGACCTTGGTAGCGGTCGTCACGTCAGCGACGCCCCCTTCGGGATCGGACGGCTGGTGGGTTCTGCTCTGATGCTGTGGCACGGTGCCGGTGCCTGCCGTCGCGGGGGTCAGGCGCCCGTGCCCGTGTCGATTGGCACTCTACCCAGGAGAGTGCCAGCCGCTCAACCGGGTCCCCGGGGGTGGTGACCCACCCGTGCGCCACGCTGTGCGGCGTGCCCGACGACGCGCTCGAGCAGCTCCGCTGGCTGCGCACACCCGAGGGGACGGCGGCCACCGCGCTCGCCGCCGACCTGCTGGACCAGGGCCTCGACGTGCTGCCCGCCCTGGCCCGGCTGCGGGCGCAGGTCGGCGCGGAGCACGCCGGCCCGGCCTGGGAGCTGGCCCGGCTGCGCGCGCGGGCGCGGCCGGTGTTCGGCGCCGACGCCGACGTCCTCCTCCTCACCGCCGACACCCTCGAGCAGGCCGGCCGGCCCGCGCTGGCCGCCCGGCGGGCGCGGCGCCTGCTCGCTGACGACGCCGACTCGGCCGCCGACCTCGGCTGCGCCTCGGGCACCGACACGGTCGCGCTCGCGCGGGCGGGGGCCAGCGTGCTCGCCGTCGACCTCGACCCGCTGGCCCGCGAGCTGACCGCCGCCAACGCCGAGGCCCTCGGGGTGGCCGACCGGGTGTGGGTGGTCGCCGGCGACGCCGTCGAGCTCGTCGACGCGGCGCGCGGCGGCGAGGTGGCCGGCTGCGGCGCCGCCGTCCTGGACCCGGCTCGGCGGGCCGGTGGACGACGGCAGCTGGACCCGGACCGCTGGTCGCCGCCCTGGGCGACGGTGGCGGCGCTGCTGGACCGGGTGCCGCGCGCGGTGGTCAAGGTGGCGCCGGGCCTGGACCACGAGCGGGTGCCGGACGGCGTAGAGGCGGAGTGGGTGTCGGCCGGCGGGTCGATCGTCGAGGCGCTGCTGTGGGGTCGCGCGGTGTCGACGGTCTGGCGGCGGGCGTCGCTGGTCCGCGGCGACGCCGTCCTGGAGCTGACCGCCGACGCCGATCCCGGGCCCGCGCCGTCCGGACCGGTGCGG
>DASQXT010000151.1:0-18595 GCA_035639575.1 Geodermatophilus sp. | reverse complement strand
GGCGGCGCGCGCATCGACCGCGAGGAGCGCAAGGGCAAGGGCGCCAGCGACCACGCCCCTGTGGTGGTGGAGGTGGCGGACTAGTGCCCCCGTGGTTGATGGCCGGGCAGCCCCCGCCCGACAGTCACCGCTGCGGTGGCCCCGCTCCCGAAGCGGGCGGCGGTGACGACCGGCACGAGACCTCCGGCCTCACGCCCCCGTCGACGCTCGGTCCGGCCACCGCTCGGCGATGTGCTCGGCCACCCGCCACGCGTTCGCCATCATCGTCAAGGTCGGGTTCGCGCCCGTCCCCGTCGGGAACGGACCGCCGTCGACGACGAAGAGGTTGTCCACGTCATGGGCCTGGCACCACCGGTTGAGCACCGAGCTATCCGGGTCGTCGCCCATCCGCGTCGTGCCGTGCTGGTGCGAGCAGTTGCCGGTCACCTTGTCGATGTAGACCCGGTAGACCTTCTTCGCTCCTGCCGCCTCGAGAATCTCACCGTTGCGGTCGATCAGGAAACGTCCCATGGCCAGGTCGTTCTCGTGCGGGGTCAGCGTGACTCGGGCGACCGGCAGCCCCCAGGCGTCCTCCACCTTCTCGTCCAGCTCGATGCGGTTGTTGTGCTGAGGCATGTCGTGCACGACCATCGCGACGGCCATGCTGTGGTTGAAGTAGTCCCGGTCCATCTGCTTGGCCTGCGGGCCCCACAGCGGCCGGTCCGGCAGCCCCCAGTTGATCGGCAGCGGGATGCCGACGCCCGCGCAGGCGATGTGCCCGCCGCCGGCGAACCCGCGGGAGTCGTCATGCTCATAGAATTGGAAGCTGCTGGCGCTGACGTAGCCGCCGCCGGCCCAAGCGTAGATCGGGTCGTCGAAGAGCCCGACGGCTGCGCTGTACTCGTGGAAGGTGACGTTGCGGCCGACCAGGTCGCTGCTGTTGGCCAGCCCGTTCGGGAAGCGGCCGGACCGCGACAGCAGCAGCAATCGGGCGGTTTCCACCGCGCCGCAGGCCAAGACGACTACGTCGGCTTCCTGCTCGACTTGGTCGCCGTCGGCGTCGGCGTACACCGCGCCCTTCGCCCGCCCTCGCTCGTCGACGCTGATCTCCCGGACGTAGCAGTCCGGGCGCAGGTCGAACCGCCCGGTGGCCAGCGCGCGCGGGATGAAGACGTTCAGCGCGCTCGACCGGGTGCCGCTTGGGTCGCCGTGCTGCTGGGCGAAGGCGCTGATGACTGTCGGCGGGCGGCCGTTGTGCGGGCGGGAGAGCGCCGCCTGCGGGGTCGGGAAGGCGTTCCAGCCGAGCTCGTTGCAGCCCTCGTGGAACTTCTTCGCGTAGTGCGACAGCGGCAGCGGAGGGCACGGGTAGCCCTTGCTGCGCGGCCCCTCCGCGGCGTTCGCCCCGGCCTGCCCGGAGACTCCGAATGCCCACTCGACGCGGGTGTAGTAGGGCTCCAGCTCGTCGTAGGTGATCGGCCAGTCGGCGAGCGTCGTCCCGGGCAGGTCCCCGACGACGGTGCGCAGGCGGAAGTCGTTCGGCGTGAACCGGGGCAGCCAGCCCTGCCAGTGCACGGTCCCGCCGCCGACCATCTGCGGCACCGGGCAGAACAGCTCGACCACCGGCCCGGTCGCGCCGGTCTCCGGCCGCACCACGGTGCGCGGGTTGAGCAGCGGGTCGGGCCACAGGTTGTAGCGGTTGACGTTCGCCAGCTCGTCGCCGCCGAAGCTCTCCTTCCTTCGCCACGGGCCCTTCTCCAGCGCCACCACGCGCAGGCCGCGCTCGGTGAGCACCGTCGCTGCGGCAGCGCCGGTAGCCCCGGCTCCGATGATGCAGACGTCCGCCCGCTCCGGCTTGGGCTTACGCGCCACGCTCGTCCTCCGTTCCGGGGTAGCCGCGTCGGTCGGCGAACCAGTCGACGACGCTGTAGCGGCCGCTGTGTACGTCGGCCAGCGACTGCGGGCCGGGGAAACCGATCACCTGCCAACCGATCCGGTCCCGGTTGCCGCCGTAGATCGGGTCCGCGTAGAAGCCTTGCCGGGTGTGCAGGGCGAGCAGTGGCACGAAGGCGAGCCCGATCTCGACCACCGACTGCTGCAGGGCCGGCTCGGGCGGCGTCCAGGCGGCGCGGACCTGGTCGTCGGCCACCTGCTCCTCCTGCTCCTGCGCCGGGCGCTCCAGCTCGGTGAGCAACCAATCCTGCTGCTCCTCGGTCAACGCGACGAAGTCGGCGGAGAAGCGCTCCCGGGCGAGCCGGTCGAGTTCCTCGATGCCCGCGACGTAGGTGTCGCGCAGGGCGGCGATGCGCTGCTCCCAGGCCCACGCCTGCTTGCCCTCGAGTGTCTCGAAGCCGCTCCCGTCGGGCTTGGCGAAGATGAAGTCGATGCCCGACAGGTACCGGTCGAGGAAGTCGATGGTGCCGGCCTCGCGGGCGCCGGGGGTGTCGTCGGTCGGGATCATCCTGGCCATCGCGGCCTCGACGGTCGCGCGCTGGTGCGCGTCGAAGAAACGGTTGTCGGTCATGTCCTCCACCTCAGGCCGCGACGGCGCGGCGGTTGTGCTCGGCGACCGGGCCGACGAGGTCGCGGTACGGCTCATCCCACGGGTCCTTGAGGCCCCAGCCGCGGCCGGTGTTCTCGACGTAGGCACACCAGTGCCAGCCGGCGAACCACGGCTCCCCCCGTACGGCGTCGAGCGCGGCGCCGTAGTCCTCGCCGCGGGCCGCCTGGCTCGGCAGCCCGGTCCGGTGCGGGTTGAGCTCGGTCGGCGTCCAGTTGCCGATGTCGGCGATGACCACGGGCTTACCGCCGGTCTGCTCGCTCCAACCGGCTAGGTCGTCGCGCATCCGGATCCGACCCTCGGGCGTCGGGTCGCTGAAGTACTGCACCGACAGCACGTCGACGAACGGCGCCATGGCGCGCAGGACCGGCTCCGGGATGCCCTTGTTGCCGTTGTAGCGGTCGCCCAGCACGAGGTGATCCGGATCGTAGCGTCGGATCGCCGTCACGATGGTCTCGTAGTAGCGACTCGCGACGTCGTAGAGCTTCTTGTCGCGCCCGGCCGGGTCGAGGCCCCGCAGCTCGGGGAAGTCCGCGCCCGACGCGTGCGGCAGCCAGGCCGGGATGTCGACGAGGAAGTAGCCCAGCAGGTCCGGGGAGTCGGCGTGCTCGCCCGCCACGCTGCGGGCGAGATAGTCGCACCAGACCTCGAAGTCCCCGCCCTTGTCGCCGCCCATGGGGCGGAACGCCGGGTAGCCGTTCCAGTCCTCGATCTCCTGCACCCGCAGCTGCGCGACGTAGGGCAGACCAGCGCTGCGCAGGTCCACGGCCGGCCAGGGTGTGGAGTGGCCGAGGTCGATCGGGTCGCCGAACCAGTCCAGCGCCTCACCCCAGCCACCGCTGACGTACTCCTGGGTCCAGCCCAGGGTGTTGAAGCCCCAGCTCCGTAGGTCGGCGACCACGCCGTCGCGGATCCAGCTCGCGCGGGAGCCGTACTTGCGCCGCCAGACGTCGACGTTGCGGGGATACTTGAGGTTGGTCTCGTCGGCGTGGTTGACCCCGAGAGTGAGGAATGGGTTGCCGTCGGGATCGAGGAGCCTGCCGTTCTCCACCCGGAAGGCGCTCACGACGTCTCCCCGGCGAAGAAGCGCAGGTAATGGCCGGCGAGCTCCTCCGGCGACTCCTCGGCGAGCTGGTGGCCCCACGGCAGGATCACGCCCCGCACGTCATCGGCGACCTCGCGCATCTGCCGCTCGTTGTCGGCTCCGATGAAGTGCTCGCTGCCCACCGCCAGCACGGGCATCGTGAGCTTGATCTTCGCGGCCTCGCGATTCTGGTCGGCGTCGGTGAGCGTGGCTCGGTAGATCTCGCACATGCAGCGGACGCCGCCGGGCGAGGAGTAACACCGGACGTACTCGTCGATCGCGTCGGGCGTGATCGCCGTCGGGTCGTGCGTCTCGTGCTTTATGAAGTAGGAGAAGTACTCGCGTTCCTTACCGCCGATCAGCATCTCGGGGAACTCCGGCACCGAGTAGAAGTTGATGTGCCACAACCAGACGAAGCTGCGCACGTTCTCCGCAGTCAGGAAGGAGTAGTCCTCCAGCCCGTAGCCGGGGAGGATCATCTCCTGATAGACGAGCTGCTGGACGCGGTCCGGGTGGGCGGCGGCGAGCTGGTAGGCCGCGGCGGCTCCCCAGTCCTCACCGACGAGCCGGAACCGGTCGTGGCCGAGCTCGCTCATCAGCTGGGCGAAGTCCTCGCCGACGTTGCGCATGTCGTAGCCGTCGGGCGTGTGCTGGGAGTCGCCGAGACCGCGCATGTCCGGGACGACGACCCGATAGTGCGGTGTGAGCAGGGGAATCACGTGCCGCCAGTGGTACGAGGTCTTGGGGACGCCGTGCAGCAGCAGGACGGGGTCGCCCTCACCGGCGGTCATGTAGTGCAGGCGCACTCCGTTGACGTGAGCGCGACCGTGCCGCACCAGGTGGTCGTTGTGGTCGATGATCCTCATCGCTCATGTCCTTCCGAGTGGAACGAGCAGGTCAGGCCACGATCAGCGGTCGCAGGGTGCGGTGGGCGACGCGCAGGCCGGTCTCGATGCGCTCCTCGGTGCCGCCCCAGACCGGGTCCTCGTGCTCGACCGAGAGCACGACGTCGAACCCGCCCTCGTAGAGCGTGTCGACGACCCGGGTCCAGTCGACCTGCCCGAGGCCAGGCACCCGGTACCGCCACCAGCCGACGTCCCACGGGTCGGGCCGCTCCACCGCCCGACCGGGCCAGCCGTAGCGGTTGCGCCGCTCCGGAAAGACCTCGATGCCCTTGGTCTGGGCGTGCGCGACGCGGTCGACGTACGGGCGCAGGGCCTGGACCGGGTCGATGCCCATCCACACCAGGTGTGACGGGTCGAAGTTGAGATACAGCCCGAGACCGAACATCCACTCCCACAGCTCGGGCGAGTAAGCGAGGTTGCCCGGGTAGCCGTCCGGGTGCCAGCCCTCCATCACGCAGTTCTCGATGACGATCTTCACGCCGCGCTCCCCCGCGCGGTCCACCAGTCGCGCGAACACCTTCTCCGCCTCGCGGAGGTTCTCCGCCACCGGCTTGGTGGGGTCCCGGCCGACGAAGGTGCCCACGGTGGTGACGCCCAGCTCGGCGGCGACGTCGATGCAGGCCAGCACGTGCTTGTTGATCGCCGCCCGCTCGTCGGGGTCGGGATGGAGGTTGTTGTCGTGGAACGCCAGCGAGGTGAGCGCGAGGCCGTGCCGGTCGAAGAGGGTTCGGACCTTGTCGGCGTCGAAGTTCTCCACGTCGATGTGGCTGGCCGTGAACGGCCGGTTGCCGAGCCTAGGCCAGGCTGCCACCTCGAGGGCCCCGAACCCGTTCTCGGCTGCCCAGGACGCGATCCGGTCGAGCGGGCGGTCGGGCAGGCACGCGGTTAGTGATCCCAGTTTCATGCTGGCACCTCCACCCAGCTCTGCTCCGCGCCGGCCGTCACCACGGCCTGGGTCAACACGGCGGCGCGCAGGCCGTCCATGAAGGTCGGCAGGCCCTCGGGCTTCTGCCCCGCGATCGCGGCGTACACGTCCGAGACGAAGGCGTTGAATGCATCCTGGTAGCCCTGCGGATGCCCGGCCGGCAGCCGCGCGTACCCGGCCGCGGCGTCGCTGAACGTGTCTGGCCCGCGCATGACCACCCGGTTCACGGCAGTCCCGCCGACCCATAGCGAGTCGGGGTGCTCCTGGTCGAAGCAGTAGGACGCCGCCTGGCCGTCGAAGGAGAACCACAGCCGGTTCTTCCGTCCCGGCGACACCTGCGACACCACGACCGAGCCGGACGCTCCCTGATCGGTCTCGAACACCACCACGGCGCCGTCCTCCGTGCCGCCCCGGCCCTCGTAAGCCGTGCCCATCCGGGCGGCCAACCGGACGATCCGGTGGCCGGTGGCGAACTCCATCAGGTCGCACCAGTGGACGCCGATGTCACCGAAGGCGCGGGAGCCGCCGCCGAGGGCGGGGTCGACGCGCCAGTTGGTCGCGTCCGCCGCCGCGAGCCAGTCCTGCAGGTACGTGCCGTGCAGCAGCCACAGCGGCCCGGCCTCCCCGCCGGCGATCCGGGCTCGCGCCTCGCGCACCGCCGGGTAGAACCGGTAGACGAACGGAACCGCTGCGAGCACGTCCGCCTCCGCGGCCCGCGCGGTCAGCCGCCGCGCGTCCTCCACCGAGGTGGCCAGCGGCTTCTCGCAGATCACGGGCGTGCCGGCGGCGAGCACGGCCTCGGCCATCTCGGCGTGGGTGCTGTTCGGGGTGCAGATGTGCACGACGTCGACGTCGTCCGCAGCAGCCAGCTCCGCCATCGATCCGACCCCGCGCTCGGCGCCCAGCACCTCCACGGCGCGTGCGGTCGCCTCCGGCGTGCGCCCGGTGGTCGCGACGACGACGCCCCCGGCAGCGCGTACGGCGTGCGCGTGCACCGCCCCGATGAACCCCGCGCCGACGATCGCGGCGCGTATCCGGGGCGTCATCGTCACTTCCTCCGGGCCAGCGCGACCGCCACGATGATGATCAGGCCGCGGATGATCTGCTGCTGGCTGTTGTCGAACCCAGCGAGGATCAGCCCGTTGTTGATCAAGCCGATGAGCAGCGAGCCGAACAAGGCGCCGATCACGCTGCCGGCGCCGCCGAAGAGGCTGGTTCCGCCCAGGATCACCGCGGCGATCACGGACAGCTCGTCACCCGTGCCCCATTGGTAGCGGCCGGACTCCAGCCGCCCGGCGTAGAGCATCCCGGCGATCGCGGCGACGACGGACGACACCAGCATCACCGTGAAGGTGATCCGTCTGGTGTTCACACCGGTGTACTCCGCGGCCACCCGGTTGCCGCCGGTCGCGAGCACCTGCCGGCCGAAGCGGGTCTTGTTCAGCACCACCCAGCCGATGGCGACGGCCACGACCGTCCACAGCAGCAGGCCCGGGATCGGCCCGAGGTTGCCGCCGCCGAAGATCGCGTTGAACGTGTCGTTCAGGATCGGGATGGGTGAGGACTTGGTGATGAGCTGGGCCAGGCCGGATGCGATCCCCAGCATGGCCAGCGTGACGAGGAACGACGGCATGCCGAGGAACGTCACGAGGCCGCCGTTGACGATGCCCACGACCAGCCCGACGGCGAGTCCGGCGAGCACCCCGAAGATCGCGCTGCCGGTGGCGGAGACGGCCAGCGCCGCGCAGACGCTGGACAGGCCCGCCACCGATCCGATGGACAGGTCGATCTGGGCGGCGGAGATGACGAAGGTCATCGCCACCGCCATCACCGAGATGATCGCGGTCTGCCGGAAGATGTTGAGCAGGTTCGTGCCGGAGAGGAAGCCGTCGTCGGCAAGGAAGATCGCGAAGAGCAGGAAGACGACGGCGAAGCCGATGTAGATGGCGTAGCTGCGCCAGTCGATGCCGCGCAGCCGGCTTCCTCGGCTGGGGGCGCCGGCCGGGGGCGGTGGAGCGAGGGTCTGGGTCACGAGCGGACTCCTTGGATGGCGAGCTGGAGTGACTCCTCGTCATGGATGTCGCGGCGGTCGAGGTCGTCGGTGACGGTGCCGTTCCGCAGCACGAGGACGCGGTCGCTCACCGCGAGCAGCTCGGCGAGCTCGGAGGAGATGACGATGACGGCCTTGCCCGAGTCGGCCAGCTCTCGGATCCGCTGGATGATCTCGCTCTTGGTGCCGATGTCGACGCCGGCGGTGGGCTCGTCGAGGATCAGCACGTCCGGGTCGCGGCCGAGCCACTTGGCGATGACGACCTTCTGCTGGTTGCCCCCGGAGAGCAGCCGCACCGGACGCTTCGGCGAGGCGAGCTTGATCTGCAGCCGCTCGATGAGTCGGGCGGCGAGCCCGTCGCCGCGCCGGTCGTCGACCAGCGGCCCGCGGTTCAGCCCGGGCAGCAGCGGCAGCAGCAGGTTCTCGCGGACGGAGTGGTCGAGGACCAGGCCCTGCAGGCGGCGGTCCTCGGGCACCAGCGCTATACCCTCGGCGATTGCGATCCGGGGGTTCGCAATCCCGGCGGGCTCGCCACGCAGCAGGATCTCGCCGGACGTCGGCCGGTCGATCCCGAAGATCAGCTTGGCCAGCTCGGTGCGGCCGCTGCCCATGAGCCCAGCGAGCCCGAGGATCTCCCCGGCATGGAGCGTGAAGGACATATCGGTCACGCCGCTGGGCGCCGTCAGGTTGCGCACCTCGAGTAGCGGCGCGGTGTCCTTTGTCGCCGCCGGGCGCTCCACCCACTCCAGGGCGTCCACCTCGCGGCCGACGATGGCGGCCACGATCTGCTCCGGCGAGAGGTCGGCCACGGCGTCGTTGAGCACGACGCCGCCGTCGCGCAGCACCGTGATCCGGTCGCAGATCCGGTAGACCTCCTCCATGCGATGGCTGACGTAGACGATCCCGACGCCTTGCGCCTTGAGCCGCCCGATCAGCTCGAACAGCGCCTCGGACTCGGTCTTGGTCAGGCTCGCGGTGGGCTCGTCCATGATGAGGACCTTGGCGTCGAGCGCGAGCGCCTTGGCGATCTCGGTGAGCTGCCAGTAGCCGGTGGGGAGAGTCTGCACCTCGGCCCGCGGGTCGAGATCCACGCCCATCCCCTGCAGGATCTCCCCCGCCCGGCGGACCATCGCCTTGTCGTCGATCATCCGGAACCGGCGGGGTTCGTGGTTGAGGAAGATGTTGCGGGCCACGGACAACGTGGGCACCAGGCTGAACTCCTGAAAGACCATGCCCACACCGGCCGCCTCGGCGTCCGCCGTCGAGGAGTAGTCCACCTCGCGGCCGCCGATCCGGATCACCCCGGCGTCCCTGCGATGCACTCCCTGCAGGATCTTCATCAGGGTCGACTTGCCGGCCCCGTTGCCACCGGCGAGCGCGTGCACCTCGCCCCGGGCGAGGGTGAAGTCGACGCCCTTCAGCACCGGAGTGCCGTTGAAGCCCTTCTCGATGCCGCGCATCTCGACCGCGGGGGTCGACTGGCGTTCCATGCGCTCGTCGAGCGCACTGGGGCGCTCGCTCATCACTGACCTCCGTTGAACGACTCGACCACCTGCTTCGGCGGGTCGGATCGGTAGACCTCGCGCCACGCGTCAAGGACGTTGTCGTGCGTCACCGGCAGCGCGTCCAGGGCGACGTACGTCGGCGCCTGCTTGCCGATCAGCGAGTACGCCGCGAGCGTCGCCTCCGTGACCCCCTGGTCGAACGGCCGCTGGGCGCCCAGGCCGGTGACGTACTCGCGGGAGGCGAGCGCGATGGCGACGTTCGGCCCGAGGTCCTCCGTGGTGACCGCGAGGTTGCTGCGGTCGATGGCCCGGGCGGCGGCGATGATGCCCTCGGTGGGCACGTCCCAGACGCCCCAGATCCCGGCGAGGTCCTGGTGCTTCACCATCATCGCGGTGGCCGCGGCCTGTGCCTGGCCGGCGAAGTCCGGACCGGTGACACCCTTGCGGTCCACGATGTGAATGTCCGGGTAGTCCTGCTTGATCGTGTTCTCGAAGCCCTCGAGGCGCTGGCGGGTCACCTTGAAGTCGGCCTCGTGGTAGACGACCCCGATCTCTCCGCGGCCGCCGAGCGCGTCCGCCATGAGGTGCGCCGCGACCACACCGTTGCCGACGTTGTCCGCGGACACCACCGAGACGTAGTCCCGTCCCGCCTGCATGCCCTGCGGCACGTTGTCCATGAAGACGAGCTTCACGCCGGCAGCCGCGGCCTGCTTGTACGCGCCCGCGGTGGCGACCGGGTCCGCCGGGATGGAGACGATGATGTTCGGGTGTCGGGCCAGGACCGTCTCGATGTTGCTGACCTGCCGATCCGGCTGGAACCCGGCGTCGGTCACGGCGATGACCTCGATCCCCAGCTCGCCGAACTGCTGGCGCAGCCCGGCGACCTGGGCGTCCGTCCAGCCGTCCCCGGTGTAGTGCATGACGATCGCGGCGGTGGCCTTCTTGTCCTTGACCTGCTCGATCTCGCCCGGGGTCAGGGTGATCGACGAGGCCGACGCGGGCTGCTCGCCGTTCGGGCCGGTGGCGAGCACCTTCCCCTTCATCGCGGCGAGGGCGGCCTGGGCCGGCGGGTAGCCGCGGTCCGGGACGGCACCGCGGTTTGCAGACGAGCCGCAGCCGGTGAGCGCCGTGACCACGACGAGGACGGCGGCGAGGAGCCGCAGGGTGCGGGTCATGTCAGAGCCTTCTCGAGGAACGCCTTACTGATCCGGGCCGCCTCGGCCGGGTCGCCGTCGTAGGCGTCCAGCTCGACGACCAGCCACCGGTCGTAGCCGACCTCGCGCACGGCCGCGAGCACCTCGGTGAAGTCGAGCTCGCCCTGGCCGAGCGGCTGGAAGGAGAACGGCTCGCGGCGCAGGTCCTTGAGGTGGACGTGCCGGATCCTGTCCGGATAGCGGCGGATCAGCTCCGCCGGGTCCCCGCCGCCCGCCGCGAGGTGCGCCGTGTCCGGGCAGAAGCCGATCCGGGAGCGCGACATGATCTTCTCGAGCTCATCCGGGCTCTCCACGATCGTGGTCAGGTGCGGGTGGTAGCAGGCTGACAGGCCGTGCTCCTCGGCGATGTCCGTGACGGTGTCCAGCGCCGTGCCCAGCCGGTCGTAGTCGCTCTCTGGTGTGCCGGCGGCGCGCCGGGCGCCGCCGCCGACGACGAGTTGCTCGGCACCGAACGTCGCGGCCAGCCCGGCGGCGCGGTGCACCCGGTGGAGCTCGTCCGGGAGGATCTCCTCGTAGACGAAGTTCGCCCCGGTGTACACGCTGACCAGGGCCAAGCCGGCCTCGTCGAGGAGCCGGCGCAGGTCGTCGGGGCGGTCGGCGTAGTCGGCGACGTTGCCGTCGAACATCTCGGTGCCCTTGTACCCGGCGGCCGCGATCTCCCGGATAGCCTGTTCCATCGAGCCGTTGGCCCGGTAGCAGAGGTCCTTCACGCTCGTCACGCCCGTGGCGTCGCCGACGACGCCGCCCCAGGTGATCGAGTGGTATGCGAGTGGCACACAACCTCCTCGTCCGATCGCTTCGGTTGACTCGAGGACGCAGAGGACACGGTCCCTGACGGACTGGCCGCGCTCCTGGCTGTTGCCGCCCATCGTCCACCCGTCCGCTTGGCATAACCAGTTGCGGACGATGCGCCGGCGACCGTCTTGACGCGCTGGTCGTCGTGCTGGGCCTCGTGCGCACCGGTGCGACGTGCACCCGGCCGGATATGGTCCGACAGTCCGGTTTCGGCCGCACGGTCGTAACGCAGCGGGCGCAGCAGCTGCTCGATCCCGGACTCCTCGAGGAGGGCGCACTGGCGCCGTCCACCGGCAGCCGAGCTCCCGTGAGCTGCGGTTCTGCGCCGACGCCGGCCACCTGCTCGTGGCAGAGGCCGGCGCAACGAGCGTTGAGGACGTGGGCGGGGCTGTAGCTGGAGGCGCGGTGAGCGGCGGCGATGTTGGCGCCGCCGCGGAGTCGGATGATGTTGATCGCGGTGTTACGCAGGGCGGCCATGACCTGGGATCCGTCGCCAGTCCGTACGCAGCAGTGGTCCTCACCTTTGGTGCCATCGCGGACCCCGTGCAGACAGTTCTCGATCGTCCAGTGTGAGCGGATCCAGCCGGCCAGCAGCCCAGGTCGGCGTCGCTGTGGCGCAGGGAGGTGATCGCGTACACCGTCTGCATCGAAGGCTTGGCCTGACCGGCACAGCGGCGCCGGCGGATGACCTTGATCACCCGGGCGCCGTGCGGGAACAGCCGGGCTTTTGGGGAGTCACCGTTCCGTCACAGCCGACGCGCCGAAGGGAGTGCGGACAAGCCTCGGGGCGGTTGGCACTCGTCCGACCGCCCGGTGGTTACAGGAGCGGGGACCACCCCGCCGAACGCCTCCGCAAAGCACGACCTTGGTGGGGCACATCCGGGGCACATGATCTTGTGGTTGGTCTTGTTCGGCACTGATTGGTCCGGTTGTGTCTTTGCAGGTCACGGCCCAAGTCAGCCTCAATCGCGCTGGTCAGCACACCCCGGTTACACCTACCTACACCCAGCTGCGCTTCCCCCGCCGCGAGGGCATGCGGATCGACTTCGTGCTGGGCTCACCGGCCTTGGCCGCGCGGGTCGGCGGCGCGCGCATCGACCGCGAGAAGCGCAAGGGCAAGGGCGCCAGCGACCACGCCCCGGTCGTCGTCGAGCTCGCCGACTAGGGAAGGCGCTGGACCCCTGGGGTGGGGCCGGCGAGGCCCGTGCAGGTGAGCGCGTTCAGGCCGCTACCGGCGCGTGCGTCCCGAAGCGCCGCCCGTGGTAGGTCAGCGGCGCCCCTGCACCCGCTGCGGCGTGCAGGACGGTGGCCAGCACGATGACGTGGTCGCCGCCGGGGACGAGGTCGGTGACCTCGCAGGCGAGCCATCCGGGGCAGCCGGCCAGCCGCGGCGCCCCGGCGTGCTCGGACCACTCGACGCCGGCGAACTTGTCCTCGCTCCTGCGCGCGAAGACCCCGGCCAGCTCCGCCTGGTGGCTGCCGAGCAGGTTCACGCCGAACGGCGCGCCGACCGCCAGTCGGCTCAGCAGGCCGGACGAGCGGTCGAGCGCGGCCATGACCATCGGCGGGGCCAGTGACAGCGACGCGAACGAACTGACCGTGGTCCCGTGAGGGCCGTCGCCGGTCAGCGTGGTCACGACGGCGACCGGCGTCGCCACCCCCGCCATGACCTCCCGGAAGGCGTCGGCGGGAGCCGTCACGAGGCCACCTCCACCGCGGCCTCCGCCGGGGCGAGCTCCTGCCACAGCACGCGGGCGAGGGCGTCGTTCTGCCGGAAGAACGGGGCGTTGGTGCCTGGTCGTGCGAAGGCCGCGACCTGCGCGCCGGAGGTCCAGTAGCCGGCGGCGAACACCCGGGGGTGCGGGACGCCCGCGGCGTCGACCACGCGCTGGGCGACGTCGACGTGCAGCCGGCCCCCGCGGCCCCTTCCGGCCGCCTGGCCGCGGTGCAGCAGGCCGCTGACCAGCGGGTCCGGCGTGACGGTGACGTCGGGCGCGGGCAGCCGCGCCTCGACCAGGGCGCGGGCCTCGGTGACGCCGTCGACACTGGCCGACCGGGCGCGGAACAGGCCGGTGGAGGCGTCGAGGTCGATCTGCACGTCGCCACCGAGGAAGCGGACGACGCCGGCCTCGGAGAGCGCGACCAGCTCCTCCAGCCGCGGTGCCGGTGGTCCGCTGGCCAGGTAGCTGAACAGGTTCATCCACCAGCCGGCGACGTCCTCGGCCTCCGACCGCGGGGTGAGCCGACCGGTGGCGGCGAGAGTGGCCACCGTGCCGTGGCAGAACAGCAGCGCGGTGAAGACCGCGGCGTCCGGGCTGTACGCCGGGTTCGCGGCGCGGGCGAGGTCGGCGCGGACGTGGGCCCGCAGCCACTCCTGCAGCCCGTCGGCGTCGGCGAACCGCCGGCCGGCCAGCGGGCGGTTGCGGGCGGCCAGGTCGAAGCGGTCGGCGAGGTCGGGGACGGCCTGCTCGACCAGCGCGTCCACGCCGTCCGGGTCGGCGGCGAAGCGCTCGGCGAACTCGTCCCAGGCCACCCGCGTCCGCTCCGGGTGGGCGCGGAACAGCTCGGTGTAGTGCGCCCACGCGAGCTCCCGCTCGATGACCGGCGCGAGGTCCACGCGCAGGTCCAGCTGCCCCGGGCCGAAGGCCTCGTCGATCGCCGCCGGGGTGAAGAAGCGCAGCGGGACGGGCGGGCCCGGCCAGACGTAGCCGAGCTTCGACCGGTAGGGCACCCCGCGGCGGGACCCGACGTGCAGCACCGGCTCGCGCCCGGAGGGCAGGTAGCGCAGCCGGCCGTCGTCCCCGCGCTCGAACCGGCCGCCCCGGCCGCTGGTCAGCAGGACGACGAGGTCGACGAACGCCAGCCCGGCGCCGCGCACGAGGACGTCCTCACCGGGCCGGAGCACCGAGAGGTCCAGGTCGGCGGTGTAGCCGGGGGGCACGTAGGTGAGCCCACGGGCGGCGGCCCAGCGCTCCGTGGCCCGCTCGGCAGGAGTGGGCCGGGCGTCGAGGTGGCCCTGGGCCAGCAGGACGGCGTCGACCGCGAGCACCCGGCCGTCGGCCAGCACGACGTCGGCGCCGTCCGGCCGGGGCCGCACGTCGACCGCCCGCTGCCGGTGGCGGTGCACCCGCACCTCCGGCTCGCCGGCGGCCACCACCTGCTCGAGGACCCAGCCGAGGTAGGCGTTGATCAGCGGCCGGGACGGGAACGACGTCGGGGTCAGCCGCCGCGCCTCGGCGCCGACCGGGTCGGTCTCGGGCAGCGCGCGGCCGACGCGCTCGACCCACTGCCACAGCGTCGTCCCCTCCCCCACCGGTCCGTCGACGACGACGGAGCGGTCGGGCAGCACGGTGACGTCGGCGACGAGCGAGTTGGCCCACAGCAGCCGCGGCTGCTCGGCACGCCAGACGCGGCCGCCGCCCGGCGGGTGCGGGTCGACCAGGTGGACCTCGAGCGGCCGGCCGTCGCGCAGCTCGACGGCGTTGGCGACCAGGCGCTCGAGCACGCCGACGGCGGTCGGACCGGCGCCGACCACGCACAGGACGGCAGGACGGGTGGACAGGAGGGTCATGAGGGGTGGGCTCCAGGCCGGGACGTCGCGGTCGGGACGGCGGTCAGCGAGCCGGGCAGAGGGCGCTGCTGGTGCGGAGCAGGTCGATGTGCCGGCGTCGCGACAGGACCGGTCGGTGCACGCGTCCCCTCCCCTCTCCCTCCGGGGGCAACAACGGGCCTGCGGTCGTGCTTCCCGGGGTCACCCGGGACTCCCACACCCGGCTCCGCGGGCGAGGGCGGCCGGGTCGGCGAGGGGGCGCGGGTCGTCGACCGGCTGCCAGCGGCCGTCCCGGCGCGCGTAGCCGGCGCGCGGCCCGGTGGAGAGGAAGGCGTCGAGGGCCGCCAGCAGGCGGTCGACGTCGGCCCGGGTGGTCCCCACGCCCACGCTGGCCCGCAGCGCGCCCGCCGGCGCGCCCAGCCGGGCGAGCAGCGGGTGCGCGCAGAACCGGCCGTCGCGCACGCCGATGCCGTGCTCGGCCGACAGGTACGCCGCCACCAGGCCGGGATCGGCTCCGGCGACGGTGAACGAGACGACGCCGGTCGGCCCGGCCGAGTCGGCCCAGATCCGCAGGGTGCGCACACCCGGCAGGACGCCCAGGCCATCGAGCAGCCGCCCGCGCAGCGCCCGCTCGTGCCGCTCGAGTGCACCGGCCGGGAGGGCGGCCAGCGTGCCGCACGCCTCGGCCAGCGCCACGGCGCCCAGCACGTTCGGCGAGCCGCCCTCGTGGCGGTGCGGCGCGGGCGCCCACACGACGTCGTCGACGGTCACCTCGGTGACCGCACCGCCACCGGCCAGGTGCGCCGGTGCGGCGTCGAGCCAGTCACGGCGGCCGACCAGTGCCCCGGCGCCGAACGGGGCGTAGAGCTTGTGGCCGGAGAAGGCCACCCAGTCCGCTCCGGTGGCGGCGAGGGAGAACCGGCGGTGCGGCACCAGCTGGGCGCCGTCGACGGCGACCCGGGTGCCGGCCGCGTGCGCCAGGGCGACGACCTCGTCGAGCGGCAGGGCCTCGCCGGTGACGTTGGACGCGCCGGTGACCGCCAGCAGCGCGTGCCGGCCGCGGGCGAGCTCGTCGGCCAGCGCGCGCAGGGTGCCGGTGACCGTGGCCTGCACCGGCAGCACCGTGGCCGGGCCGCGCCGCAGCCAGGGCAGCAGGTCGGCGTGGTGCTCGCCGTCGAGGACCAGCACGGAGGCGCCGGCCGGCACCGCGCCGGCGAGCAGGTTGAGCGCGTCGGTGGTGTGCCGGGTGACCACGCAGACGTCGTCCGCGCGGGCGCCGACGAAGCCGGCCACGGTTTCGCGGGCCGACTCGTACAGCGCGGTGGAGACCTGCGAGAGGTACCCGGCGCCGCGGTGGACGCTGGCGTAGAGCGGCAGGACCTCGGCCACCCGATCGGCGACGGCGGCGAGCGCCCGGGTGCTGGCGGCGGTGTCCAGGTCGGCGTAGCGGACGCTGCCGCCGGTCACCAGCGGCACGGTGGTGTCGGCGCCGACGAGCGGCAGCAGGGGCTGCCCCCCGGCGAGGGCCGGAGGGCGGGAGCAGGTGTCGAGGACGGCGGCGGTCATGGGGCACTCCTGGCGGGCCGGGACCCGGGAGCGGGTCCGCGCTTGCGGACTGCCGGTCGGCAGCCGCCTGGTCGTCACCCGGGGCACCCCATCGCGGAGGAGGGTTGCCGGCCAGCGAGCCGGGGCTTCGCGCTGGCACTCGTGACCGGTCCCGAGCCTGCCAGGGAACGGGCATACCCGTCAAACCCGATCGGGATGGTGTAGTTCACTGTCGGGCATGGGCACCATCGCCGTCGTCGGCAACCCCAAGCCCCGTTCCCGCACCCGGGCCGCGGCCGAACTCGTGGTCGAGCGGCTCACCGGCGCCCCGCCGGACGTCGTGGTCGATGTCATCGACCTCGGTGCCGGGCTGCTCGGCTGGGGCGACCCCGCGGTCGGCGCCGCGGTCGAGGCGCTGGAGGCCGCCGACGTCGCCGTCGTCGCCAGCCCCACGTACAAAGCCACCTACACCGGGCTGCTCAAGCTCTTCCTCGACCAGGTGGGCACCGGGGACCTGGCCGGCGTGGTCGCCGTCCCCCTCATGCTCGGCGGCGGCCCGACCCACTACCTGGCGCCGGAGCTGCTGCTCAAGCCGGTGCTGGTGGAGCTCGGGGCGACCGCACCCACGCGCGGGCTCTACCTGGTGGAGAAGAGCTGGGACGACCCGGCGGCGCTGGACCCGTGGCTGGCCGCCGCCGCGCCGCAGGTGGCCGCGGCGCGGCGGCGCTGAGGGGACCGCCGTCAGGGGAGCGGCGCCAGGCCCAGGTGCTCGCGCAGCGTCGTCCCCTCGTAGTCGGCGCGGAAGACACCACGCTCCTGCAGCAGCGGGACGACGGCGTCGACGAAGGGGTCCAGCCCGCCGGGCACCAGGTGCGGCACGAGGATGAAGCCGTCACTGGCGTCGGACTGCACCAGGTCGTCGATCTCCGCGGCCACCGTCTGCGGGCTGCCGACGAACGACTGCCGGCTCTGCACCTCGATCATCAGCTCGCGGATGGAGTAGCCCTTCTCCGCGGCGAGCTCGCGCCACTGCCGTGCGGTGGCGAGTGGGTCGCGGTACATGCGCACCTGCGCCCGGCCCTGAGCCACGTGCGTATCCCCCACCAGCGGGTCGACGTCCGGCAGCGGGCCGTCGGGGTCGTAGGCGGACAGGTCGCGGTTCCACACCTGCTCGAGGAACCGCAGCGCCGTCTGCCCGGACACCTGCTGGCGGCGGATCTCGTGGGCGAGCTCCGCGGCCTCGGCGTCGGTGTCGCCGACGACGAACGTGGCCGCCGGCAGGATGAGCAGCTGGTCGGGCGTGCGCCCGTACTTCTCCAGCCGGCCCTTCACGTCGCGGTAGAAGGCCTGACCGGCCTCCAAGGTGGCGTGCCGGCTGAAGATCGCGTCGGCGGACGACGCGGCGAACTCGCGGCCCTCCTCCGAATCGCCCGCCTGGAAGACGACCGGCCGGCCCTGCGGGCTGCGCGGCACGGAGAACTGCCCGGCGATGTCGAAGTGCGCGTCGGAGTGCGCGAACGCACCTGGGTGCGGGTCGCGCAGGAAGACCCCGGACTCCTTGTCCGCAACCACCTCGTCGCCGCGCCAGGAGTCGAACAGCTCCCACGTGGTCTGCAGGAACGTGCGGGCGCGCTCGTACCGCTGGTCCTGCGGCAGGAAGCCGCCCCGGCGGAAGTTCTCGCCGGTGAACGCGTCCCACGAGGTGACGACGTTCCAGGCGGCCCGGCCGCCGGTGAGGTGGTCGAGGCTGGCGAACTGGCGGGCCACCTCGAACGGCTCGTTGAACGTCGAGTTGATCGTGCCGGTCAGGCCCAGCCGCTCGGTGACCGCGCCGAGGGCGGCCAGCACGGTGAAGGTGTCCGGCCGGCCGACGACGTCGAGGTCGTAGATGGCCCCGTTCTGCTCGCGCAGCCGCAGCCCCTCGGCGAGGAACAGGAAGTCGAACTTCCCCCGCTCGGCGGTCTGCGCGAAGTGCACGAAGGAGCCGAAGTCGATCTGGCTGCCCGACGCCGGGTCGCTCCAGACGGTGGTGTTGTTGACGCCCGGGAAGTGCGCGGCGAGGTGCACCTGCTTGGTCACGGTCTCTCCTGTCACGCGACGGTGGCGTAGCGGTTGGCCGGCCGCGGCAGGCGGAGCAGCCCGCGCAGCGTCGTCGCCTCGTACCCGGTGCGGAACGCGCCGCGGCGCTGCAGCTCGGGCACCAGGCCGCGGGTGACCGCGCTGAGGTCGTGCGGCAGCGCGCCGGGACGCAGCCGGAACCCGGTGAGCCCGGCGGCGGCCCACTCCTGCAGCAGGTCGGCCAGGTCCGCCGGCGTGCCGGTGAAGACGAGCGCGTCGCTGCGGTAGTCCGCACCCGCCCGCTCGTCGAGGCGCTCCCTGCGCGCGCGGGCCGCGGCCGCGTCGTCGTCGAGGAAGACGACGACGTCGCCGAACAGGTGCAGCCGCTCGCCGGCACGGCCCGCGGCCTCCTGCGCCTGCCGCACCTC
>DASQXT010000150.1:0-8987 GCA_035639575.1 Geodermatophilus sp. | reverse complement strand
GGACGTCGGCTGGCCTTGAGCTCGGCGAGCCGAAGACGGAGAAGTCGCGGCGCACCGTGCCGCTCCCCATCCCCGCCGTCGAGACGTTGCGGGCGCACCGCAAGCGCCAGGCCGCGGAGCAGCTCGCCGCAGGCAGCCTGTGGCAGGCCAGCGGGCTCGTGTTCACCTCGGAGATCGGCACGCCGCTGGAGCCGCGCAACGTCCTGCGTCGGTTCGAGGCACTGGCCGAGCGCGCCGGCTTGCGCGGCGTCCACCTGCACACGCTGCGTCACTCGGCGGCGAGCCTCCTGCTCGCCGCGGGCACGCACACGAAGGTGGTGCAGGAGCACCTTGGGCACAGCTCCTACACCATCACGGCCGACATCTACAGCCACGTGGCCCCGGCGCAGCAGCGCGAAGCGGCCGACAAGCTCGGGCAGGCGATCCACTGGTGACGTTGCGGTGCAAACCGCGTTGCGGTTCCGGTTGCGGTGCGGTTGCTGTTGCGGTCAAAAGCAAAGGAGCGGCGTGGCTCCGTTGGACGACACCGCTCCTGACCAGCACTTTCCTCCGTCGGGCTGACAGGATTTGAACCTGCGACCCCTTGACCCCCAGTCAAGTGCGCTACCAAGCTGCGCTACAGCCCGAGCGCCGGGCGGCTCGCACCGCCCGGACGCTTGCGTAGAGCAGGTTACCGCACGCGGGAACGCGTCCCGACCGGTGGTCAGCTGCTGGCCGTCACCGGGTCCCGGTCGCCGGCCAGCACCGCGCGCAGCCGCTCGGCCACCGCGTCGACGTCCTGCGGCGGGCCGTAGCCGGTGTCGAGGAAGCTGCCGTGGTCGCCGGGGAACTCGACGGCCGCCGTCCCGAGCCGCTCGGCCAGCGCCTCCCCGCCGCGGTGCGCCAGCTGCCCGGCCGAGCCGACGCCGACGGCGACCACGATCCGGGTGGACGCGCGGCGCAGCGCCTCGAGGTCGTGCTCCTGTGAGGTACACGTCAGCAGGTTCTGCGCGAGCAGCACGTCGTCCCGCGACCCGTCGTCCTCGGTCGGCAGGCCGAAGGCAGCCGGGTCGGGAGCCGGCTGGGCGGTGTAGTCGTCGGTCACCGGCCCCACGTGCACGACCAGCCGGATGAACTCCGCCATGCCGGCGCCGAACCCGGCGCGCAGGTACGTCTCGCGCATGTGCCCGGTGGCGGCCAGCGCGGGTTCGCGGTCGGGCAGCAGCTGCAACAGGGGTGGCTCGTGCGCCACCAGGGTGCGCACCTGCTCGGGCCGGCGGGCGACGAGCACCAGCGCGTTCACCGCTCCCCCGCTGCTGGCGAACACGTCGACCGGCCCGGCGTCCAACGCGTCGACGATCCGGGACAGGTCGTCGGCGTGCTCCTCGGGCGTCGACTGGCCCGCGCCGTCGGTGCGCCGGCTGCGGTCGGCCCCGCGCGGGTCGTAGGTGACGACGGTGCGGTCGGGGAAGCGCGCGGCCAGCGAGGCGAAGCCCGAGGCGGCCATCGGCGAGCCGATGAGCAGCAGTGGCGGCTCCGCGGCCGACGAGCCGGGCCGGACGTCGTAGGTGAGGACGGCGCCCTGCGTCTCCAGGGTGTGGGTCTGCGGTGCGGTCATGTCAGGGAGACCGCTGTCGACGGCAGGACTCATCGGTGCGGGGCGTCGAGGTCGACCACCCGCCACCGGGCGTCCAGCGCGGCCGCGTCGTGCGTGACGAGCAGGACGGCGCGGGGATCGCGGGCGAGCAGGTCCAGGACGCGGGCGGACAGCGCGGCGTCGAGGTGCGCGGTCGGCTCGTCGAGCAGCAGTACCTCGGCCCGGCTGAGCAGCGCGCGGGCGAGCGAGACGCGGGCGCGCTCGCCGGCCGACAGGCGTTCCCCCGCCTCCCCGAGCCAGCCGTGCAGCCCGGGGTCGGCGAGCGGGCCGGCCAGCCCGACGTCGGTCAGGACGGCGGCCAGCTCCTCGTCGGGAGCGTCGTGCCGGCCGAGGCGCAGGTTGCCGGCCAGGGTGCCGCCGAGCACCTGGGGCGCCTGGGCCGACCAGGCCACGCGGGACCGGACGCCGTCGAGGGCCAGGTCGCGCAGGTCGGTGCCGCCCAGGGTGACCCGCCCGGTGTCGGGGTCCCGCGCGCGCAGGGCGAGGGCGAGGACGCTGCTCTTGCCCGCGCCGCTGCGCCCGGTCAGCGCCACCTTGGCGCCGTCCGGCACGGCGAGGTCGAGGTCCGCCACCGCGGCCTCCGCGGCGCCGGGGTGGCGCAGGCCGACGCGCTCGAGGCACAGTGCGGACCCGGCCGGCAGCGGCTGCGGCGTCTCCGGGTCGGTCACCGCGGGACGCAGCTCGCCCAGGGCCCGCACCCGCTCGGCGGCGGCCCGCACCCCGCCCGCGGCGCTCCACGCGGCACCGAGCCCGCCGACGGCCTCGAAGGCCCCGAGCACCCCGAGGGCGCAGGCCGCGAGCAGCAGCGGACCGGTCGTGCCCGCGGCGACGTCGGCCCCGACCAGCCAGAGCGCCGCCACGAGCCCCAGGCCCGGCACGCCCTCCCGGCATGCCGTCGTCACCGCGGTGAGCCGCGCCCTGGCCCGCTCGGCCTCCTCCTGCCGCACGAGGGCGCCGTCCAGCGCGCGCAGGGCCGTGGCCCCGCCGTCGCCGCTGAGGTGGTCGGCCAGGCCGCGGACCAGGTCCAGCGTGTCGGCCGCCACGTCGGCGTCCGCCAGCGCCGCGGCCACCGCCGCCCGCCGTCCGGCGCGGGCCGCGACGGCGGGGACGGCGACCCCCAGCACCAGCAGGAGGACGGCCAGGACGGCGGCCGTGGCCGGTGACACCAGCGCGGTCAGCCCCACCGCCGTCCCGCCGGCGAGCACGGCGACCCCCGCGGGCACCAGCAACCGGGCGACGACGCCCTGCAGCTCGTCGACGTCCGTGCGCACCCGCGACAGCAGCTCGCCGCCCCGGGCGCCGGTGAGCGCGGCCGGCGCGAGAGGCGTCAGCCGCTCGAGCAGCCGGCCGCGCACCCGCGCGACCACCCGCAGGGTGACGTCGTGGGTGACCAGCCGCTCGGCGTAGCGCAGCGCGGCCCGGGCGACGCCGAACAGGCGCACGCAGGTGATGAGCGGCAGGAGGACCAGCAGCGTCGAGGGCCGCTGCGCCGCGCCGGTGATCAGCGCCCCCGACGTGGCCAGCAGTGCCGCGCCGGACAGCACGGTCAGCGCCCCCAGGACGACGGCGAGCGCCGTGCGCGGGCCCCCGGCCAGCGCGAGGACCTCCCTCACCGCGGCACCGCCGCACCACGGACGCCGCCGTCGACCACTGAGCCGTCCTCGATCTCCACGACCCGGTCGTGCAGCGCCAGCGGCGCGGTCCGGTGGGTCACGGTGACGACGGTGCGCCCGGCCGCGAGGTCGTCGAGGGCGGCGAGCACCGCGGCTTCGATGGCCTCGTCGAGCTGGCCGGTGGGCTCGTCGAGCACGATCAGCGCCGCGTCCCGGACGAACGCGCGGGCCAGCGCCACCCGCAGCCGCTCCCCGCCCGAGAGCCGGGCGGCGTCCTCGCCCAGCGGCGTCGCCACGCCCTGCGGCAGCCGGCGGACGACGTCGGCCAGCCCCGCCCGGGCCAGCGCCGCCTCGACGTCGGCGTCGGGAGCGCCGGGCCGCCCGAGCCGCACGTTGTCCGCGACGCTGCCCGGCAGCAGCCACGGGCGCTCGGGCACGTAGGCGACCCGGGCCCGCCAGCTGTCGGGGTCGAGCTCGGCGAGGGGGACGCCGTCCACCAGCACGCGGCCCTCGTCGGGGACGGCGAAGCCGAGCAGCAGCCGGACCAGGCTGCTCTTGCCCGCACCGCTCGGCCCGACCAGCGCGGTCCGGGACAGCGGCGGCAGGTCGAGGTCGACGCCGTCGAGGGCGACCCGCTCGCCGTACCGCAGGGTGACCCCGCGCAGCTCGACGTGCGGGACCCCCGCCGGTGCCGGCCGGCTGCCGCGCTGCGGTGCGGGCGCGTCCAGCAGCGCGAACACCCGCTCCGCGGCCGGCGTCCCCTCGATGCTCGCGTGCCGGTCGGCCCCCAGCGCGCGCAGCGGCGCGAAGAACTCCGGCGTCAGGAGCAGCACGAGCAGGGCGCGCTGCAGGGTCAGCTCGCCCTCGAACAGCCGCACGCCGACGGTGACCGCGACCAGGGCCGTGCACAGCACCGCGCCGAACTCGAGCACGAAGCCGCCCAGGAACGCCGTCCGCAGCAGCCGCAGGGTGCTCCGCCGGTGCGCCTCGCTGACCTCGGCCAGCCAGCGGGCGCTGCTCCGCGCCCGGCCGAAGGCGACCAGCGTGGGCAGCACCCGCAGCGTGTCGACCAGCGCGGCGCCGAGCCGGGCGAGCGTCTCCCACTGCGCGCGGGACGCACGGGCGGCCAGGGTGCCGGTGAGCCACAGGAAGAGCAGCACCAGCGGGCCGGTCAGGACCAGCAGGGCGCCGGCGGCCGGGTCGAGCACCAGCACCGTGGCGGCCACCAGCGGCGGGACGACGGCCGCCGTCACGGCGCCGGGGAGCAGCCGCCCGACCACGCCGTCCAGCCGGCCGACGCCCTCGGTGACCGTGGTGACCAGCTCCCCCGCCCGCTCCCCGGCCACCGCGCCGGGGCCCAGGACCAGCAGCCTGCGCAGCAGCGTCGCCCGCAGCGTGCGCCGCACCCGCGCGGAGGTCCGGGCCGCCGCCCGGTCGCGGACGCCGGCCACGGCGGCGCGGGCGCCCCAGGCCGCCAGGACCTCGCCCAGGAGCCCGGCCAGGGCGCCGGGTGTCCGGCCGTCCTCGACGACCCCCGCGACGAACGCCGCGACGAGCACCCACTGCACGACCAGCAGCGCCCAGGTCAGCAGCCCGAGCACCCCGCAGACGACCGCCAGCCGCCGGGGGCCGGGCAGGCTCAGCAGGCGTGCCGCAGGGCCGTGGGCCATCAGGAGCCGTGGGCCGTCAGTAGCCGTGGGTGAGGGCGCCCTCGTCGGGGCGGACCCGCTCCCGGAAGACGTAGTAGTTCCAGATCTGGTAGCCGATGATCAGCGGCAGGAAGATCCCGCCGACCCACGTCATCAGCACCAGCGTGTAGTGCTGGCTGGCCGCTTCCTGCAGCGTCAGGCCGAAGCCCGGGTCGAGCGTCGAGGGCAGCACCTCGCCGCGGGTGAACAGCGCGATGAACACCGTGACGGTGGCGAACAGGACGGTCAGGCCGCTCATGGTGAACGCCAGGGTGTCCCGGCGGAGCGACAGCGCCAGCCAGATGCTGGCCAGCGTCAGGAAGGCCGCGACCGGGAACACCCAGGACGCGAACCCGAAGTCCTCGAACAACCTCTCGGTCACGTAGCCCATGACGACGAACGCCACGATCGCCACCGTGGCCAGGGCCCCCCACCGCAGCGCCGCCGTGCGCGCCCGGTCGTACAGGACGGTGTCCTTGTGCAGGCGCAACAGCAGGAAGTTGGCGCCGTGGAGCATGAACAGCAGCAGCGTGGTGACGCCGCCGACGATCGAGAACGGCGTGAACATCTCGGCGAAGCCGCCGTGCACGCGCCCCTCCGCAGTCACCGGCAGCCCCTGGATGATCTTGGCCATGATCACGCCCCACAGGAACGACGGGACGACGCTGCCGCCGAAGGACATCCAGTCCCAGAACGAGCGCCACCGCTCGCTGTCGACCTGGTTGCGGTACTCGAAGGAGACCCCGCGCAGCAGCAGGGCCAGCAGGACGAGGACGAACAGCGGGTACATGCCGCTGAACACCGCGCCGTACCAGACCGGGAACGTCGAGAACATCAGCCCGGCCGCGGCGATCACCCACACCTCGTTGCCGTCCCAGAACGGCCCGATGGTGCCGGTGAGCGCCCGCTCCTCCGCCTCGGTCCGCGCCAGCGTCGGCCGCAGGATGTCGACGCCGAAGTCGAAGCCCTCCAGGAAGAAGTAGAGGGTGAACGACAGCGCGATGAGCCAGAACCACAGCGTGACCAGGTCCACCGTCAGTCCCTCTTCTCGTACCCCTGGAACCCCGCACCCTCGTAGTCCGGCGCCGGCGCGGCGACCAGCTGGGCCTCGGGCTTGCGGTGGATGCCGGCCCGCGCGGTCACCGTCAGCAGGTACACGTCGAGCCCGATGAGCGCCAGGTACACCGCCCACAGCCCGATCAGGCCCGCGAGCACCTCACCGGCGGAGTTGGGGCTCACCCCCTCCTGGACGGTCAGCAGGCCGTAGACCATGAACGGCTGGCGGCCCATCTCGGTGACCATCCAGCCGGTGAAGTTGGCGATCCACGGCAGCGGGATGAACAGCACCAGGGCCCGCAGGAACCAGCGGGTCGTGTCCAGCCGCTCCCGTCGCCGCCACCACAGGAACAGCCCCAGGAACGCCGTCGCCAGCAGCAGCGAGCCGATGGCCACCATGGTCCGGAAGGACCAGTACACCCACGCGACCGGCGGGATGTAGTCCCCCTCGCCGTAGAGCCGCTGGTACTCCTCGTTGAGCGGGACGAGGCCCTGGTAGCGGCCCTCCAGGCTGTTGTAGGCCAGCACCGACCCGAGGTACGGGATCTCCACGCTGACCGTGTTGCGCTGCTCGTCCTGGTCGATCAGCGCGACCATCGACCACGGGGCCGGCGAGTCGGAGGTCTCCCACTGGGCCTCCATGGCCGCGAACTTCATCGGCTGGTCCTCGACCGCGACCTGGGCCTCGGTGTGCCCGCTGACGATCGAGAACACGGTGCCGATGGCGGCGAAGACCAGCCCGATCCGCAGCGACCGGGAGAAGACCTCGGTGTCCTGCCGGCGCAGCAGGTGGAAGGCGCTGATGCCGAGCACGAAGAAGGCGGCGATCACCCAGGCGCTGCCCTGCACGTGCGCGAAGTACAACCAGGCCTTGTAGTTGAAGACGACGGCGCCGAAGTCGGTGAGCCGCGCCTGGCCGTCGACCACCTCGTAGCCGACCGGGTGGTGCATCCAGGCATTGGCCAGCACGATCCAGAACGCGCTGATCTGCGTGCCGACCGCGACCAGCCAGATGCTGGCCAGCCGCATCCACGGCTTGAGCCGGTCCTTGCCGAACCACCACAGCCCGATGAAGGTGCTCTCCAGGAAGAACGCCATCAGCACCTCGAGCGCCAGCGGGACGCCGAAGATGTTGCCGACGAAGTTGGAGTACTCGCTCCAGTTCATCCCGAACTGGAACTCCTGGACGATCCCGGTGACCACACCCACGGCGAAGTTGATGAGGAAGAGGTGACCGAAGAAGTTGGTCATCCTCCCGTAGAGCTCGCGCCGGTCCTCGCGGACGAAGGCGATCGTCTCCATCACCGCGATCAGGAACGCCAGGCCCACGGTCAGCGAGACGAAGAAGAAGTGGAAGATGCTGGTCGAGGCGAACTGGAACCGCGAGAGATCCACGACGTCCACGCGCACCCCCTACCCCGGACACCGGGAACGGGGAGAGGCGCGCGGCTCGGGCCGCGGAGCCGGGCGTCCGGGCCCCCAGGGTTGCACGCGACCAGTCGGGTGGCACCCCCAGCGGGCGCCCGGCTCCGGACGGGCGGAACCCGCCCGTCCGCTGGTCAGCCGCGCGGCCGCTCCCGGCCCTCGCGGACCCGGACCGAGATCTCGATCGGCGTCCCGTGGAAGCCGAAGCGCTCGCGCAGCTTGCGCTCCAGGAACCGCCGGTAGCCGGCCTCGAGGAAGCCGGTGGAGAAGACGACGAACCGCGGCGGCCGGACGTCGGCCTGCGTGACGTACTTGATCTTCGGGGCGCGGCCGCCCCGGGCCGGCGGCGGGGTCTCCTGCACCAGCGCGCGGACGTAGGTGTTCAGCTCCGCCGTCGGCACCCGGGTCTCCCACGAGGCCAGCGCCTCGCGCAGGTGCTGGGCCAGCTTGTCCACGCCGCGGCCGGTCTTCGCCGAGACGTTGACCCGCGACGCCCACCGCACCCGGGCCAGGTCGCGCTCGATCTCCCGCTCCAGCTGCAGGCGGCGGTCCTCGTCCAGGACGTCCCACTTGTTGAAGGCGATGACCAGCGCGCGGCCGGCCTCGATCACCTGGGTGATGACCCGCTGGTCCTGCTCGCTGACCACCTCGTCGGCGGCCAGCAGGACGACGGCGACCTCGGCGGCCTGGATGGCGGCCTCGGTGCGCAGGCTGGCGTAGTACTCCATGCCGCTGGCGGTGTTGACCTTGCGGCGCAGCCCGGCGGTGTCGACGAACCGCCACTCCTCGCCGCCCAGCGTCACGATCGAGTCGACCGGGTCGACGGTGGTGCCGGCGACCGAGTCCACGACCGAGCGCTCGTCGCGCGCCAGCCGGTTGAGCAGGCTGGACTTGCCCACGTTGGGCCGGCCGACGAGCGCCACCCGGCGCGGGCCGCCCTCCTCCTCCTGCTCCCGCGGGGCCTCCGGCAGCGCGTCCAGCACCAGGTCCAGCAGGTCGCCGCTGCTGCGGCCGTGCAGCGCGCTGACCGGCTGCGGCTCGCCCAGACCCAGCGACCACAGCTCCGCGGCGCCCGCCTCGCTGCGCTCGTCGTCGACCTTGTTGGCCACCAGGACGACCGGGCGGTCGCTGCGGCGCAGGATTCGCGCGGCGGCCAGGTCGGTGTCGGTGGCGCCCACCTGGCTGTCGACGACGAACACGACGACGTCGGCGGTCCGCATCGCGTACTCGGCCTGGCGGGTGATCGACGCGCCCAGGCCGCTGGCCTTGGGGTCCCAGCCGCCGGTGTCGACGACGGTGAAGCGCTTGCCGTTCCACAGCGCCTCGTAGGCGATCCGGTCGCGGGTGACGCCCGGGGTGTCCTGGACGACGGCGGCGCGGCGGCCCAGGATCCGGTTGACCAGCGTGGACTTGCCGACGTTGGGCCGTCCCACGATCGCCACGACCGGCAGCGGGCCGGTCTGCTCACTCATCGCGCGGCCCCCACCGTCGAGAGCGCGAGCTCCACCACCCGGTCCACGACGCCCTCGCGGTCGAGGTGGGTGCTGTCGACGACGACGGCATCCTCCG
>DASQXT010000149.1:0-11981 GCA_035639575.1 Geodermatophilus sp. | reverse complement strand
TCCCGAAGGGTGCCTGCTGGCTGAACCGGCAGAGGCCTGGTGGCGCATCTTCCGCCGGAACGCCCCGGCCGGGCAGACCTTCGCCGACCCGACCGAGATCGCCCAGGCCACCGAGGTGGCCACCGCCGAGCTCAACAACTGCGCCAAGCCGTGGGTCTGGGGAGGGCCGCCGTCAGGCTCAGTGGCACCCGACCTGACGGGACTCGGGTTTCGACCGGCCGAGCGCAGGCCGTCTCGCCGGATGGAAATTCCCAGCCGGCGTGCATCCGATTCCCAGGTAGCGGGCGGAACGTGAGGTATGGCTGCCCGCGAGAAGTGCACCTCGGCCCCCACGAGATTGCAGGCCCACGTTTCGCCCGGTAGCGCTCCCAGCAGTCACTGGCTCGACCAGGCATGAGCGGCCCGCTTGCGCGTCTCGCTCGGCTCGCCGGAGCGGAGGCCGCACAGGTGGCCGCGGCGAGCCGGAGCCCGGTGAGTGCCACCACCGCGACGGTATCGGCGGTGGTGCGACTCGGCCGGGCGGCGGTGACCGCGCCCGCAGCGGTGATCCACGAGGCCGCCCGGCGGATGGAGCAGCGGCCGGCGCGGCGGGTGTGGTCGGCCGGGGGGCGGGCTCAGGTGGAGGTCCGGGGGCTGGCCGGCCCGGACGCGGCCGCGGTGGTCACGGCGGTCGAGGACGCGGTCAAGGCCCGTGACGGCGTCGCCTGGGTGCGGGTGGACGCGGTGACCCGGCGGGCGGTGGTGCGCTTCGATCCCGCCCGGCTGACGGTGGGGGACCTGGTCGAGGCGGTGGCCGGCGCCGAGGGTGCCTGCGGCGTCGGTGCCGGTGGCAGGCATGCCGAGGATGTGCACTTCCCCGGTGATGCCGGCGCGGTCACGGCCGAGGAGTGGGCCCTGGTCGCAGATCTCGTGGGGCTCTCCGCGGCGGTCGTCGGGCGGCTGGGGAGGGTGCCGGCGCTGCCGGGCAGCGTGGCCGCGGCGGTGGTGCTGGTGGACAACCAGCCGCGGCTGCGCCGGCTGCTCGAGACCACGCTCGGCCCGGCGGTGACCGATCTGGTGCTGGCGGCGTCGAACGCGACGGCCCTGGCGTTGGTCCAGGGGACGGCGTCGCTCGCGGTCGACGCCGGGCAGCGGGCGCAGGCGGTGCTGGGCGCACGGGCGCGACGGGCTGCGTTCGCCGTACGCGAGGACGAGCTGTGGTCGGCCGAGCGGCCGGCCCGGGCGGTGCCGGTGGACGCGGGACCGCGGCCGGTGCCGCTGCCGGCCGGGCCGGTGGAGCGCTACGCCGACCGCGCTGCGGCCGGTTCGCTCCTGGCCGCGGGTGGCCTGCTGGCAGCAACCGGCAGCCCGGACGCGGCCGGGCGGGCGGTGCTGGTCGGGGCGCCCAAGGCGGCGCGGGCGGCCCGGGAGGCGTTCGCCGACACCCTCACCCGCGGCCTGTCGGGCCGGGGGCTGCTGGTGATGGATCCCGGTGCGCTGCGCCGGCTGGACCGGGTGGACGCGGTCCTGGTCGACAGCGCGGTGCTCCATGACGAGCGGCCGCTGATCGTCTCCGCCCGGCCGATCGTGGAGCACTGGACCGTCGAGCACGTGTGGAGCGCCGCCCAGCGGCTGCTGTGGCGGCAGCACGAGCTGCCGATCCCACCGCCGCCCGGGCGACGGCGCGATCGGCTGGAGTTGCGGCGCGCCCCCGAGGTGGACGGCATCGGCGTCATCGGGTGGCGGCTCACCGAGGACGGCATCCCGGTCGGTGAGCTGCTGGTCGGTGCCGAGCTGGACGGATTCGCCGACGCGGTGCTGACCGCCGCGCAGGTGGCCGGCCTGCGGCTGGTGCTCAGCGCGGACGCGGCCGCGCCGGAGCTGGCCGGCCGCGCCGACGAGGTGCTTGCGCCGGGTGCCTCACTGATCTCGGAGGTTCGGCGGCTGCAGGGCGCCGGCCGGGTGGTCGCCGTCGTCTCCAGGACAGAGGACGTGCTGGCCGCGGCCGACCTGGGCCTCGGCGTCGTCCCTCCGGTGGGGCGGGTGCCGTGGGCGGCCGACGTGCTGCTAGGCCCCGGCCTGCAGGAGGTGCCGCGGCTGCTGGCGGCGGTCCCGCGGGCGCGGGCGGTGAGCTCCCGGGGGGTCACCGCGGCCGCAGCCGGCGCGTTCCTCGGTGCGCTGGTGGGCGCGGTCGGGGGCCCGGGGCGGAGCAGCCGCGCGGCCCTGCCCGTCGCGGTCAGCACCGCGGCGGCGCTGCTGGACGGCGCCCTGGCTGCTCGGGGCGTCTGTCGGCAGCCGGCGCCGGTCCCGGTGCTGCACACCCCCTGGCACGCCCTCGAGCCCGACGAGGTGCTCGCCCGCCTGCCCCGACCGGTGCCGGACGGCCAGCACACCGGGCCCGACCGCCCGGCACGTCGGTCGATGTGGGCGCCGGTGGCCGCGCTGGGCCGCAACGTCGCCGCGGAGCTGGCCGATCCGCTCACCCCCGTGCTGGCCACCGGCGCCGCCTCCTCGGCGGTCATCGGCTCGGCCACCGATGCGCTGCTGGTGGGCGCGGTGCTCGCCGGCAACGCACTCATCAGTGGGGCGCAGCGATGGCGCGCCGACGGTGCGCTGCGCGCCCTGCTGGCCGGCCAGCAGCCGACCGCCCGCTTGATCGGGCGCGACGGTCGCGCGGACGGGGCCGTCCGGGAGGTGTCCGCCGGCGCCCTGCAGATCGGGGACCTCATCGAGCTGCGCCCCGGCGACGTCGTGCCGGTCGACGCACGTCTCCTGGTGGTCCACGAGCTGGAGGTGGACGAAGCCAGCCTGACCGGCGAGTCGGTGGCGATCGACAAGCAGACCCGGGCCACCCCGGCGGCGGAGCTGCCGGACCGGGCCTGCATGGTCTACGCGAGCACCACCGTGCTGGCCGGCACCGGCCGGGCCGTGGTGGTGGCGGTCGGGGCGGCCACCGAGGCCGGCCGGGCGCTGGCCTTGGCCGGCGCGGCCGGCGCCCCGGCCGGGATGCAGGCCCGGTTGGAGGAGCTGACCCGCCGCGGGTTGCCGATCACCCTGCTGGGCGGGGCGGCGGTGACCGGGCTCGCGCTGATGCGCGGCCAGGGCCTGCGGCAGGCCATCGGGTCGGGGGTCAGCACCGCGGTCGCCGCCGTCCCGGAAGGGCTGCCGCTGGTGGCCACCGTCGCCCAGACCAGTGCTGCGCGGCGGCTGTCCGCCCGGGGTGTGCTGGTCCGCTCCGCCCGCACCGTGGAGGCCCTGGGCCGGGTCGACACGGTCTGCTTCGACAAGACCGGCACGCTCACCGAGGGCCGGCTGAGGCTGGCCGGCCTCGCCGGCGTCGGCCGGCAGTGGGCCCCCGACGCGGCGGAGGGGCGGCGGGTGCTGCGCGCCGCGGCGCGGGCCTCGCACCGGCCCGAGGACGGCAAGCCGGCCATACACGCCACCGACCAGGCCATCCTCGACGCCGCCGATGAGGCGCTGGCCGAGGAGCTGACGTCGGACTGGGAGGAGCTGTCCGAGCTGCCGTTCCAGTCCGACCGCGGCTACTCCGCCGCGGTGGGCCGCCGCGGGGACGGCGTGCGGCTCGTGGTCAAGGGCGCGCCGGAGGTGATCGTGCCGCGGTGCACGCATCTGCGCGACGACGCCGGCAAGCGCCGCCTGGACGCCGCCGGGCGCGACCGCGCCGTCGCCACCGTCCACGACCTGGCAGGGCAGGGGCTGCGGGTGCTCGCCGTGGCCCGCCGCAACGTCAGCGGCATCATGGCCGACCCCGCGCAGGCGGCGCCGGATGCGGAGGAGCTGGCCGAGGACCTGACCCTGCTCGGCTTCGTCGCGCTGGCCGACATCCCCCGCCCCCGGGCGGCGTCCACGATCGCCGCCCTCGAGGACGCCGGCCTGAAACCGGTGATGATCACCGGTGACCATCCCGTGACCGCTCGCGCCATCGCTGACAGCCTCGGCATCCCGGCCGAGCGGGTCGTCACCGGCCCGCAGCTCGCCGCCGCCGACGAGACCGCCCGCACCGAGCTGGTGACCCGGGCCTGCGTGTTCGCCCGGGTCTCCCCCGAGCAGAAGCTGCGCATCATCGCGGCGCTGCAGCGCGCCGGGCGGGTCGTGGCGATGACCGGCGACGGCGCCAACGACGCGGCTGCCATCCGGCTGGCCGACGTCGGCATCGGCATGGCGGCGCACGGCTCCACCTCCGCGCGCACCGCCGCGGACCTGGTGCTCACCACTCCGGACGTCAGCCTGCTGCTCGACGCACTCGTCGAGGGCCGGGCCATGTGGCACCGGGTCCGCGACGCGGTCGCGATCCTGCTCGGCGGCAACGCCGGCGAGGTCGGCTTCACTCTTGCCGGCACCGCGCTCGCCGGCCGGGCACCCATCGGCACCCGCCAGTTCCTGGCGGTCAACATGCTCACCGACCTGGCCCCGTCCATGGCGATCGCGCTCGCGCCGACCCCGCAGCAGCCGGCCGCGCGGCAGCAGCTGCTCGCCGGCGGAGTGCCGTCACTCGGGGCGCCGCTGCTGCGCGACATCGCCGTCCGCGGCGTCGCCACCGGCACCGGGGCGCTGGCCGCCTGGCAGATCGGCCGCCTCACCGGCACCCGCCGGCGGGCCAGCACGATGGCGCTGGCCGCGCTGGTCGGCACCCAGCTCGGGCAGACCCTGCTCGTCGGCGGCCGGGACCGGCTGGTGCTGGCCACCGGCCTGGGCTCGACCGCGGTGCTCGCCCTGCTCATCCAGACCCCGGGAGTCAGCCAGTTCTTCGGCTGCACCCCCCTGGACCCGTTCGCCTGGGCCACCGTGACCGGCTGCGCCGCCGCCACCACCCTCCTCGCCACGCTCGCTGGCCGGGTGCTTCCCCCGACCGGCGACCACCACCGTCCTGCCCCGAGCGATCCGGCGCAGCCTGCGCCCAGTGCCGCCCGATGAGATGAAGGAGCCCCGATGACCGCCAGCACGCACGGGACCGCCACCGACGCCGCGCGGAGGACCCACGGGCCGGCCACCACCGTGGGAGACCGGCACGCGCCGTCCCGAGACGGCGATTCCAACGCCCACCGGCGCGCCGCGGACGAGGCCATCCACGCCAACACCACCCACCTGGACGTCCACCTCGGTCCGGTCCGGGTGCACCTGAGCCTGCCGCCGGTCGACAAGCTCGCCTTCTACGCCGGGCTGGGCGGCGCCGCCGCCTTCGGTGTCATCGAATGGCCCGTCGCCGTCATCACCGGCGTTGGACACGCCCTCTCCGAGAACCGGCACCACCGCACGATGCGCGCGCTCGGCGAGGCCCTGGACGCCGCCTGAGGACTGCCTGCGTACGGCTGGCTCGCACCCCCGAGTCATCGTGGAGCCCGTCATGCCCGATCCGACAGCCGGCCAGGAGCCCGGCTCCCGGCCGCAGACACCCGACAGCACCACCGGCCCGGACCGGGCAACGCAGGTCGCTCCTCCACCGACCGGGCCGGTGACACCCGCCCGGCAACTGCTGCCCGACAACCCGGTCCTCGTTGCCCTCGGCGCCGGCGTCCTCGTCCTCGCCGGTGTGATCGACTGGCCGGTGGCGGCCGCGGCCGGTCTGGGTCACCTCGTCCTGCACCGCTGGCACCGGCCGGCTCCGACCGGCGAAAGCGGCTCAACGGGCGAGCCACCCCAGCACCACCCGTGGCCCTTCTCGGGACGGCCGTCCGGTGCCGGTGCGTCGAGGTGACCTGTTCCGGGTTGGTGGGTCTGCTGCCGTTGCACGTCCATGCACTGCTGCGCCGTCCGGCCCGAGAACGCGTGGACGGCGGCGCCCACGGCTCGCGATGGCCTCGTGGGCGTTCCGAGGTCTGGGGTGGCTCGACCTCGTGGACGGCGCAGTGTCCGCGCGGGGCCACCCGGCTCTGGGGAGCGAGCACGACACCTGCGGCGGGACATCGGCGATCCGGACTCCGAACAGGGCGATGGACGCCGTTGCGTGCCGCCGCGCCGTCGCTGCTCGGCTCCGGAGGTCCGGCGCCTGGCTGCGGGGCGCCGGCGAGCACGCCGGGGAGGAGTCGTCGGGGATGAACGCCGGGGCCACGGCAGAAGACGTAGGGGGCAGCGCCGGTCGCGAGCTCCCCGACCATGACGCGCGAGGCGTGGCGCGATTGCTCGGCGAGCTCCTCGGTACCTTCGCGCTGACCTTCGTCGCGGCCGGTGGTCCGGTCGTCGACGCCGTCACCGGGGGCTCCGTCGGCAGGGTCGCCGCAGTGGTCGCGCCGGGACTGCTGGTGACCGCGATGATCTACACGGTCGGCGACGTGTCCGGCGCCCACTTCAACCCGGCGGTCACCTTGGCCTTCGCTGTCCGCAAGGACTTTCCGTGGAGCCGTGTGCCGGGATACTGGGCGGTCCAGGTGGCCGGCGCGGTGGCCGCAGCGAGCCTGCTGCGGGCGCTGTTCGGCACGGCTGGTCACCTGGGGGCGACCCTCCCGCGAGACGGATCCGTCCGGGCCCTGGTCATGGAGACAGTGCTGACGTGGCTGCTGGTGACGGTGATCCTCGGCACCGCCGAAGGGCACAAGCTGGTCGGCCACAACGCGGCCCTGGCCTGCGGGGGCTACATCGCCCTCGCGGGCCTGTTCGCCAGCCCGATCAGTGGCGCCTCGATGAACCCCGCCCGCTCGCTCGGCCCGGATCTGCTCGGCACGACCATGTCCAGCTTCTGGATCTACCTGGTCGGCCCCGCCGTCGGCGCGCTGGCCGCGGTCGCTACAGCCGCCGGCCTGCACGGGAGGCCGAACCGCTACGAGCGGCAGGCGGCGCAGGGCTGATCTGTCCACGCCCGAGCCGAGGCCGCCCGTCCACCGCGGTCAGAGCTCCACGTGTGAGCCCATGACGACGGTGCGGTCGTCGGGCAGGCACAGGAACTCCGCCTGGCTGGCGGCGTTGTGGGCCAGTCCGATGAACAGCGCCTTCCGCCAGGTGCTCATGCCGGGTCGCTCGCTGCGGCGCAGCGTGATCCGGGAGACGAAGTACGAGGCCGTGTCCGGGTCCACCGGGCCGCCGAGCGCGCTGGTGGGATGCGCCGAGGCCCGCTTGAGGACCTCGGGGAAGTCGGTGCGGTCCTGGAACCCGAACTCCGCGTCGATGTGCACGATGCCGTCGGACGGGTCGCCGAGGGGATCGATGGTCAGCCGCTTCGGCCAGGGGATGTGCGGCAGGTTCGCCGTTCGCCCGGAGATGATCACCACGCGTTCGTGCAGCACGTGGTTGTGCTGCAGGTTGGCGCGCAGCGCCAGGGGCGTCGTCTCCTTGCTCGGATGCGGGAAGACGGCGGTGCCCGGGACCCGGGTCACGCCCGCGGCGTGGACGTCGTCGATGAAGGCGCGCACTGGACCCTCCATCTCGGTCCGGCGCGCGGTGACGATCTCGCGGCCCCGCTGCCAGGTCAGCATCACGGTGAAGACGATCGCGGCGATGAGCAGCGTCAGCCAGCCGCCTTCCCTGACCTTGAGGATGTTGGCGCCGAAGAAGGTGAGCTCCACCAGGCCGAACGCCGCACCCACCAGGCAGAGCCGCCAGGCCGGCCAGTGCCACAGCGTCCGCGCCACGAGGAGGAACAGCGCGGTCGTGATGAGGAACGTGCCGGTGACCGCAACGCCGTAGGCGCTGGCCAGCCGGGTGGAGGAGCGGAAGGTGAAGACCAGCACGAGCACGGCTGCCAGCAGCCCCCAGTTGATGCTGGGCACGTAGACCTGACCCTCGTGCTGGGCCGAGGTGTGCCGCACGCGAAGGCGCGGCAGGAAGCCCAGCCGCAGGGCCTGCCGCGACACCGAGTACGCGCCCGAGATGACCGCCTGGGAGGCGATGACGGTCGCCGCCGTGGCGAGCACGATCATGGGGATCCGCGCCCAGTGCGGGACCAGCAGGTAGAACGGGTTGTCCCGGGCTGCCGGGTCGCGCAGGATCAGCGCTCCCTGTCCCAGGTAGTTCAGGGTCAGGGCGGGGAAGACGATCAGGAACCAGGCCCGCCGGATGGGGGATGCGCCGAAGTGCCCCAGGTCGGCGTAGAGCGCCTCGGCCCCGGTGATCGCCAGCACGACCGCGCCCATCGCGACGAACGCGATGTGCGGGTGCTCGGCGAAGAACGCCGCCGCGTAGGTCGGCGACAGCCCGGCCAGGATCCCCGGACGGATCAGTACTTCCCGCAGCCCGGCCACGCCGAGCGTCAGGAACCACACGAGCATGACCGGCCCGAACAGGCGGCCCACGCGCTGCGTCCCCCACCGCTGCACACCGAACAGCACGGCGAGAATCACCGCGGCCACCGGCACCACGGCGTCGGCCAGTGACCGGGACACCACCTCCATGCCCTCGACGGCCGACAGCACGGAGATCGCCGGGGTGATCACGCTGTCGCCGTAGAACAGCGAGGCGCCCAGCACGCCGAGCGCCATGACCAGCGCCAGCCGGCGCGGCGTCGCGCCGACCAGCACCCGCCGGGCGAGGGCGGCGAGGGCCATGACGCCGCCCTCGCCGTCGTTGCTGGCGCGCAGGACGAACGCCACGTACTTGACCGAGACGATGAGCGTGATCGACCAGAAGATGAGCGAGACGATGCCGAACACGTCGACCGGCGTCGGTCGGACCGCCCCGCCGTCGAGGGAGAACACCGTCTGCACCGAGTACAACGGGCTGGTGCCGATGTCGCCGTACACGATCCCCAGTGCGCCGAGCATCAGCACCGCGGACCCTGCCTCTCCCGCCTGCGAGACGTAGGAGGATGCCCCGCTGACCCCGACCGTCCCGTCCGCCGCTCCGGCTGCCGGAGGCGCGACCTCAGCCATCTCCGATGTCTACCCTGCCGCGGCGGCGGTTCAACGGCCGCAGGCCTGGCCGGTGCGGAGGTCGATGGGCCGCGTGGCGGCCGGTCCGCGCGAGCGGGAACGGCACACGAGGGTGGTGCGATGGGCCCTCCTCCGGCCACCGGAAACGCGTCCACGGTGGGCACGCGATCGTCGGCGTCCTGATGATCGTCCGGGGGCCGTGGGCATGGGTGCACGGCGCTCGGAACCGGGGAGACCGCTCGCGTGGCGAGCCGGCACTGCACCTGGCGTGTGGACGGGTCACCGCCGCCCTGCTGGTCGCCTGCCCGGCTGCGTCCTCGCCCGGCGGTGACCCCACCGTGCCCGGACAGGTGGACCGATCTGTCCCCCTCGTCCGCCGCGCTCAGCGCTCACCTGTGAGACGGGGACGTGTCGGCGGCCCGTGCGTCGACCGCCGATGGGGCGGCGGTCGGTGTCCTCGCTACGGGCGAGGAACACGATGCCGACGGCGGCGATCAGAGCTGCGGGCAGCCACACGGCGGCGTGCCCGGGCTCGAGCCGCTCGCCCAGCAGGAGGCGGGCGGCGGGGACGGCGACCAGCGGGTCACAGACGGTCAACGCGGGCAGCGACCAGGTCAGCTGACCTCGTGAGTAGGCCTGCTGGGCACCCATCTGCGCGGTGATCGCCATGACGATCGCCGCCCACAGCGACGGGGCGGCGAACGTGCTCAGCAGCCCGTGCTGAGACCCGATCTTCAACGCCGAGGAGATGAGCACCGCGGCGATGCCCGCGGTGATGCCCCCGGCGATGCCGCACGCGAGAGCGCCGACCGGTCCCCGGCGCATCCGGGTGGCGGCGGTCACGGCGACCAGTCCGACCGCCACGGCGGCGATCACCACGAGCACGTGCGGCAGGTGCTCGGGCGCGCCCGGTGCCGGCCGGGCGGCGACCAGGAACACGGCCAGCCCGCCGCCGGCCATGGCTGCGCCGAGCAGCTCCGCGCCGGACGGCAGGCAGCGGCTGAGCAGCGACTGCAGGCCGAGCGCGACGATCAGCCCGGTGGCCAGCATCGGCTGCACGATCGACACCGGCGCCATCGCCAACGCCACCACCTGCAGCCCGCTGCCGGCGACCGTGGCGGCCTGACCCACCGCCCAGGCCGGTCGGCGCAGCAGCGCCCGGAACCGCAGGCCGCTGTCGCCGGCAGCTCCGGTGGCCGCCTGGTGTTGCAGTACCGACCCGACGGCAGACAGCACCGCAGCCAGCCCTGCCAGGATCGTTCCCGGGAGGAACGCGCCGATCCCGCGCGGGACGTGCAGGCCCGCCGGCAGATGCGCATGGCCGGGGGCGTGCAGCGAGAACACGGCGACAGCGAGCACGCCGGGGCTGTGCCCACCGGTGCGCCGCCCACACTCCGTGCCCCTCAGCCGCTGGCTCGGCTGGCGCCGAAGACCTGGTCGAGCGTCCTGGGGGTCGGCTCCGGGTGGAGAGCTGCAGCCGGCCAGGGTGCTGGCGCGGGCTGCCGGCGCTCCCGCTTGCCGGACGGGGCGACGGGAGCGGTGGAGTCGGTGTCCCCGGCGCGGCGATGACGTCGGCGATGCGCGAGGACCGGGCGGTCGGCGGCTGTGCAGGTGTTGGCGGCTACACCCCTGGCTGGGTGGCGGGCCGGGTGAGCCACGGGGTCGCCCGCCGTAGCGCGGCCCAGCCGGTGTCGCGGTCATGCTCGGTGCGGTCGGCAGCGCCGCCGCCGCGGACACCGAACAGCCGGTGGGCGTAGAGCAGATAGGCCACCACGACCAGGTTGATGAGCAGTGTGATGATCTTGAGCGGGCTGATCCGGACGGTGAGCTCATGGATCTCGACGGGCAGCAGGAGCGCGACTTCGATCAGCGTCAGGTAGGCCGCCCAGCGCCTGGCCCGCCACAGGCCGTAGGCCTCGATGCCGTTGATCGCCGCGTAGCCGGCGACGACAAGGCCATAGAGGTAGAGGCGCCCGGTGGAGACGGCGAACAACCGGTCGAAGTCAGCCAGCCAACCGGCGTGCTGGGTGTCCGGCAGCGGGGCGCCGATGCCGCCCTGCAGCCGGTTGAGGATGCGGGCGTAGTCGCCTTGCAGCGTGGTCTTGTGCTGGGCGAACAGCAGGATCGCCGCCGCCACCGCGCCGAGGACGAGCAGGTGGACGATCCGGTCGATGGCGATTGCGCGCAGTACGAACCGATCCCGTAGGGGGCGGCCGCGCAGCGGCACGTCGATGCTCTCCAGCGGGGGTGGTCGGCGGTCGCTCGCCGTGACAGGCCTGGGAAGAGGCACCCAGGAGTCGCAGCGCAGACAGCGGTGCCAGCGCACTGCTCCGTCCTGATCCGGGATCGCGACCAGGCGGTAGTCGTCCGGGATGTCGGCCAGATCGGTGCCGACCAACTCGTGGCCGTGCAGCCCGCACTCGATCAGCTCGTACCGCAGCCTGGGACGGAACCGCTCGGGGCGTTCCGCGCCGGGCGGGATGAGTTGCGTGGCCGCGCCGCTGGCGGCCGAGGCGCTCGGCATGTCGGGTATCTACCCGGCAGGCCACTGCTGAACGCTCGAGCCCCTCGGCCGGCGGGAGTGACCGGGAAGGAGCTTGGGGGATCCGGGATGCAGTCAGGCCGCTCAGCGGCACCACCCGGCCTGCTCCGGGCCCGCGGAGCCGGGAGGCGGGGCATGAGCTTCGACCTCGGGGGATTCGCTCGGCGGAGACGGTCGGCAGGCCTCTGAGCGGCTCCAGGGCAGGCAGCAGGACGATCCGCATCAGCACGGTGGGCCACTCAGCCGGCTCGGCATCCACTTCGCCGCCAACCCCACCAAGCTCGCCCACGGGGCTGGCTGACCCTGTTGATCGCCATCGCCGTCTCCACGGTCACGATGACTTGGCAGCACGGCTGAGGATCGTCACCATCCGCCGGCATGACCTCGAAGCCCATCCAGCGAACCGGGGGGTGTTGCAGAGACGTAGCGGCCGCCGCCGGTCATAGAGGTCTGAGGGATGATTCGGTGTTCCACCTCCTGAGCTGGGCCATGTGCCGGTCCTCAGGCTGAGAGCTCTGTTCATCTTCGGCCCGGAGCGGCTGCCCACCATGGCCCGGGACGCTGCCCGTGGGCTGAAGCGGCTGCGTGTGGTGATCGCGAGCGTCCGGGCTCAGGTTGGCGACGAGCTGGGGGAGGACTTC
>DASQXT010000148.1:0-2938 GCA_035639575.1 Geodermatophilus sp. | reverse complement strand
GCCGGGCGGGTCGCGGCGAACGCCGCCACCGCCCGGGCCCGCAGCGCCGCCTGCCGGCTCATCTCCCGCGCCGCGGTCTGCACCGCCCCCAACGGGCCGGTCGCCCAGCCCACCGACGGTGCGGCAGCCCCGGTCACCGTGTTGGTGTGCGCCCTGTCCCCCACGTGTTCGATCATATGTTCGAACGGACCGTGAGTGCAAGGGGAAGCCGCAGGTCAGGACGACATGATGAGGAACCACGGCGCCGGCGGCTCGGACGCGAACAGCGGAGGACATGCCGCAAGGCGCAAATGGCGGAGCAGCGCCCCTCACAGCGTCCGCAGCAGGGGCGCGCCGCGAGAGGTCACCCGAGTGAGCAGGACAGCCGACACGGACCTGATGCGCGACGCGACGAGCCCGGTGGACGGAGCCGGGGATCCCGGCCCGGACCACCGGGCTCGTGCGAGGTGCCCCGCGTCAGCGGGCGTTGGCGCCCAGGGAGGCCGGCAGGGTCAGCCGGAGGGTGTCCGGGATCTCCTCCGCGGCACGCCGCCGTGTCGTGGGCACCAGGTCGATGACCAGCCGGGTCGGTGCGAAGGCCTCCGCGTAGCCGATCCGCGCGTGGGCGCCCCAGTGCCGGGCCGAGGCCACGACCGCGTCGGGCTCCACCATCGCCGACATCTCCACCTGCGAGGCGTGCGCCCCGAGGGCGGCGAGCTTGCCGGAGAGATAGGCGGTCACGTCCACGAACGTCGTCGGGGAGAACGTCAGCGTGGACGGGCTCTGGTAGTGCATGACCCGCGAGAGCCGGCGGGCCGCCGACAGGGTCGCGGCGGCGACGGCGCGATGGTCCTGGTGGCTGTCGTCGGGCGCGTGCACGTAGACGACGTCGGCTCCGGTCTCCTCGAGCGCCCGCTCGACGATCGCGACGGTGGCGGCGTCCGGCGTGACGGTGCAGTCGACCTGCCCGCCCCACCGCAGCCGGGCGCCCAGGGTGCGGGCGGCCTGCTCCTGCTCGAGACGCCGGCCGACGACGACCTCGTCGTCCCCGGGGCCGTTCTCGCCGCCGGTCATGACCAGCATGGTGACGGCGTCCCCCGCCGCCGAGTGGGCCAGCAGCGTGGCACCGCAGCCGAGCTCGATGTCGTCGGGGTGCGCCCCGACCGCGAGCACCCTACGCATCGTGCCGCCCCCCGGCTGCACCGAGCGCACGGGCCCGCCGGACCAGGACGACGCCGACCACGCCGGCGACCGCCAGCCCGATGGCCGGGCCGAGGCCGTTCCCCTGTGCCGGCAGCTCGGTCGACGACGGGCAGGTCCGCGAGGAGGAGGCCGCGGCGCGGTAGTCGAGCGTGTAGCCGTCGAGCACCCAGCGGGCGCCGGCGTACAGGTCGGCGAGGCTCACCTTCGCGGTGAACGCGCCGTTGACCGTGCCGGGCTTGAACGAGGTCGGCGGCAGCGACGCGAACGTCGACGGGTGTGCCTGGTTGAGAGGACCGCGTGGGATGTCCACGGTCTTGCGCGAGCTGTTGACGTAGCCGACGACGACGGTCCAGCTGTCGTCGGCGTTCTCCTGGTAGCAGTTCAGGACGGGCTTGACCGTGTACGTGCCACCGGTGGCCGAGGCCAGGCCGGGCGACGCGACGAGCCCGATCAGGGCGAGAACGGCGACCAGGGCGCCGCGGGAGGCACGCGCGCGCAGGCGGCGTGCCGTCGAAGACCTCGGGGGGCCGTGCATGACGTGAGTCCTCGAGTCCGGGGCGGCCGACCCGCCCGACGTCCTCCCATCGGCACGTCCGGACCGTCCCCGTAGCCCCGGCAACCCCGTCTCCCCCCATCGGGTGGGACGGCTACGCATCGCCCCGCCTCGCCCGCGCCCGGCGCCGCTCCTGCTGCAGCGCGACCGTCCCGACGAGGGCGGACGCCGCGAGCGCGATGGCCCAGCCGGCGCCGTTGCCGTCCGCGGGCAGCTCCTCGGCCGACGGGCAGGCCGTCGCGGAGCCGGGGCGCGCGGCGAGGTTGGTGCCGTCCAGGTGCCACATCGGGCCGCCACCACGGGGGACGGGAACCGTGAAGGCGCCGCGGTGGATGCCCGGCTCGAAGGTGGTCGGCTGGGGGCTGCCGACGGGAGCCGGGGTGACCTCGTTCCGCGGACCCCTCGGGATGCGGACCGGGGAGCTCGACGTGTTCTCGTAGCCGAACACGGCGGTCCAGGAACCGTCGTCGTTGGTCAGGACGCAGTCCAGCAGCGGGACCACCGTGCCCTTGGCCGAGGCCACGCCGGATGTGCCCACCAGCGCCACGACGGCGACGGCCGCCACCAGGACGGCACGCACGAGGCGGTGGGCGTACTGCACCGGTGGCCTGTTGTCCACGACCGGGTCCTCACGTCCGGGGCGGCCGACCCGCCCGTCGTCCGGCAGATCGACACACTCGATCCGGAACCGGAGGGTTCTCGACGAGGACCACCCGGTCGGGTGGTCTCACCCCCGGGCCAGCGCCCCCAGCACGGACAGCGCCAGCTCGGCAGCCGCCGGGAAGGTGTCGACGACGGCCCAGGCGCGCGGCTCGTCCGGCGCGGTGGCGTACTCCCCCTGCCGGACCCGGATCGCCCGCGCACCCACGGTCGCCGCCACGGCGACGTCCTTGCCGGGCCGGTCGCCGATCACGAGCAGCCGCTCCGGCGGCAGGCCCAGCCGTGCCGCGACGGCGACCAGGCCGGCCGGGTGCGGCTTGCGGACGGCGCGCCCGCCGAGGGTGTCGGTGACGACGACGACCGGGAGCAGCGGCCCGAGCCCGGTCGCGGCCACCTTCGCCGCCTGGATGGCCGGGTTGCCGTCGGTCAGGCAGGCCAGCGGCGCGGCGGCGGCGAGCGCGTGCAGCGCGTCCTCGACGCCCGGGTAGGGCGACAGCCGGGGCGGGGTGTGCCGGGTGAACGCCGCCACCAGCGGCGGCACGA
>DASQXT010000147.1:0-5813 GCA_035639575.1 Geodermatophilus sp. | reverse complement strand
GGCCGACGTGCCTCCGGAGCTGGCCGTCCTCGGCCGGGCGCTGGTGCGCGCGGGCGAGTCGGGGTCGACCGTCGTCCCCGCGCTGCGGTCGCTGGCCGCCGACGCCCGCGCCGGTGAGCGCAGCCGCGCCGACGCCGCGGTGCGCCGAGCCGGGGTCTGGGTGCTGGCTCCGCTCGGCGCCTGCTTCCTGCCGGCCTTCCTCTGCTTGGGCGTGGTGCCGCTCGTGCTCGGCCTCGCCGCCGACGTCTTCGGCTGAGGACCGCGGCCGGCATCCACAGCGTGCGGCGGCGTCCACAGATCCGGCGCGGACCTGGGCCCGAGCCCCCGGACGTCGCGAGGGTCGACGGCGACGGCCCGGGAGGCGGGCCGCGATCCCGAGGAGGAACCGTGACCACACCCAGCGAGACCCGGCCCGACGAGGAACGGCCCGACGCGGACGGAGCCCCGGCACAGGAGGCGGCACCCCGCGGCCTGCGAGCGCGCTGGGCCCGGCTCCAGGCCGCCGGCGAGGCCGGGATGAGCACCGCCGAGTACGCCGTCGGCACCGTCGCGGCCTGCGCCTTCGCCGCCGTGCTGTACCGCGTGGTCACCGGCGGCTCGGTCGTCGACGGGCTCAGCGCCCTCGTGGCCGACGCGCTGGCCACCCTGTCCTGATGCTCCGGCGGCGCCGCGGCTCCGTCCGCGGTGAGGCGGGCATGGTGACGGCGGAGACGGCGGTGGTGCTGCCGGTGCTGCTGCTCGTGCTCGCCGGCGCCGTCGCCGCGGTGACCGTCGTCGGGGCCCAGCTGCGCTGCGTCGACGCGGCCCGCGAGGGAGCCCGGGCGGCCGCCCGCGGGGAGGACCCCGCGCTGGTGACCGCGCTGGCGGGGCAGGCCGCCCCCGACGGGGCGACGACCACGGTGGCCGTCGCCGGGGCCGCGGTCACCGTCACGGTGACCGCGGAGGTGGCGCCGCTGGGCCCGGTCCCCCTGCGGGTCCCGGTCTCGGCCTCCGCGGTGAGCCGGCGCGAGCCGGGCACCGCGGAGGAGGCGGGATGAGCCCGCGGTCCCGGGTGTCGGGGGAGCGGGGCTCGGCCACGGTGTGGGTGGTCGCCCTCGCCGGCGTCCTCGCCGTCATCGGGGTGGCGGCGGTGCTCGTCGGGACGGCGGTGGTGGGCCGGCACCGGGCCACCACCGCCGCCGACCTCGCGGCCCTCGCGGCAGCCGAGCGCGCCGTCCGCGGCGACGCCGGAGCCTGTGCCGTGGCGGGCGAGGTGGCCGGAGCCAACGGCGCCCGGCTGACCGCGTGCACGGTCGGCGACGGGGCGGTCGTCGAGGTCGCCGTGGCGGTGCCGGTCCGGCTCGGCCCGCTGGGTGTCAGCCGGGCCGGCGCCCGCGCACGGGCCGGCCCGGTGGCGCCGTGAGCTACCCGGCCGCCCGGGGGGCTGGTGACAGGTGCTCGTGCACGGCCAGCCACCGCCCGGAGGGCTCGCGGTGGAAGACGATCGTCTCCCGCTCGCGGAGCTCCTCCTGCCCGGCCCGGGTCGACACCGTCGTGTGCACGGCGTGCGTCAGGACGGCGGTGTCCCCGAGGACCTGGACGACCGTGCCGGAGGTCTCGCAGCCGAGCACCCGGAAGTCGTCCTCCCGGACCCACGAGGTCCACTCCCGCCGGTACTCCTCGCGGGAGGCGAGGAGCCGGTCGGTGGTGTGGAACAGGAAGGTGGCGTCCTCGCGGAAGCAGGCGAGGTACCGGTCCAGGTCGCTGCGCCCGAAGGCGGCCACGAGAGCGGCCGCCGCCCGGCGCACCTCGTCGGCGGGCTCGCTCACCGGTCGGCCCCGTCCACGCCGGCCGGGGCGGGGGAGCGACGGCCGGCGCGGTGCACCGACGCACGCGGGTCGTCGGTCACCGGCGGCATCTCGGCCTCCTTGGCGGGCACCAGCCGGGGGCCTGCCGGGCCGAAGGCGTACCGGGGCTCGGGGAAGGCGAACAGCAGCGCCAGGTAGACCACCGCGGCCAGACCGAGGGACACCGGCAGGCTGACGTCCACCCCACCGGCCGCGTCGCGCAGCGGACCCTCGATGAGCGGCGGGTAGTTGGCGAACAGCAGGCCGACGATCGCGGCCGGGATCCAGGCCACCATGCCGCGCCAGTTCACGCCGTCGGCGAACCAGTAGCGGCCACCCAGCCGGCCCTGGTTGAAGACCTGGACGTCCGCGGGCGCGTAGTACCCACGGCGCACCCAGTAGCCGATCATCATGATCACCATCCACGGCGTGGTGCAGATGACGATGGCGCCGATGAAGGCGTTGACACTGGACAGCAGGTCGAACACCAGCCGCCCGACCAGGATGAAGACGAACGACAGCGTGCCGATGAACAGCGACGCCTGCACCCGGTTGAGGCGGGGGAAGACCGAGGAGAAGTCCAGCCCGGTGCCGTACAGCGAGGTCACACCGGTCGACATCCCGCCGAGGAAGGCCACCACCATGAGCAGCACGGCGTACCACAACGGGGAGACCTGGATCAGCGCGAAGACGTAGTCGGCCTCGCCGGCCACCAGCGTCGCCGTCCCCACGCCGAACAGGAACGGCACGAGGGTGGCCAGCTGGCCCAGGAACGTGGCGGTGAGCAGCCGCGACGGGCGGGTGTCGGCGGGGATGTAGCGGGACCAGTCGCCGAGGAAGGCGCCGAAGCTGACCGGGTTGCCCATGACGATCAGCGCGGAGAGCACGAAGGTCGGCCAGAAGCCGCCCAGCGCGTAGGCGTCGGGGCCCGGGTCGTAGGAGGGGTCGAAGAGCGTCGCGTAGGCGACCAGGCCGAGCAGCATCAGCGTCGTGTTGGCCAGCACCACGACCTTGTTGACCAGCAGCATCAGCTGGTAGCCGTAGATGACGACGACGATCACCAGGGCGCCGAGCACCGCGTAGACGATCCCGCGGAGCAGGTCGGAGTCCCCCGTGCCGAAGAGCCGGGTGGCCGCGCCGACGAGGGCGTCCCCGCTGACCCACACCGAGATCGAGTAGAACGAGAGCGCGGTCAGCAGCGACAGGAACGAGCCCAGCACGCGACCGCGGACGCCGAAGTGCGCGCCGGAGGAGACGGCGTTGTTGGTGCCGGTCCGCGGGCCGAACAGGCCCATCGGCATGAGGATCAGCGCGCCGACGACCACGCCCACGACCGTGGCGGCCACGGCCTCGACGAGGTCGAGGCCCAGGAGCACCGGGAAGGTGCCGAGGATGACGGTGGCGAAGGTGTTCGCCCCGCCGAACTGGATGCGGAACAGGTCGAACGGCCGCGACGTGCGCTCGGCATCGGGGATCGTGTCGATGCCGTGCTGCTCGACCTCGGTGGCCCGCGGCCGCCGCTGCTCGGCCGCCGGCCCGGCGACCTCCGCTCCGCTCATGTGCACCCTCCTGGTGGAGCGGTGGACACACCACCGCAGTGCGCCGAGGCTAGACACGAGTTGCGTCACAGGCAACAAGTGTTTTCTGATGTCTCACCCGACGTGCTGAGATGGACCGGAGGCGTCGTCGGGGAGGGGCGATCCCGCGGCGGTAGCGGGGGACCGGGACCGGACGCCATGGCGCACTCGACGACCGAGACCCGTGGGGTCCTGTGGGCTCCACCCCCGTACCGGAACCGACGAGGAGGCCAGGTGACCGGCTCCGCAGCCCTACCCGTCCGCGAGGTGGTGGACCTCTCGCACCCGCTGGACGACGACACCCCGGTGTACCCCGGCGACCCGGTCGCCCGGTTCACGCCGGCCGCCACGGTCGCGGCCGACGGCTACAACGTTCTGCACGTGCGGATGGGATCGCAGACCGGCACCCATGTCGACGCCCCGTACCACTTCCTCGACGACGGCGCGCGCATCGACGAGCTGCCCCTCGAGTACTTCCTCGGCCCGGCCGTCGTCGCCGACGTCCGCGGCAAGCCGCCCCACGGGCGGATCGAGTGGGCGGACCTGCAGCCGTCCGCGCACCTGCTCGCACCCGGCCGGATCCTGCTGCTCCGGACCGGCTGGGACGAGCACTGGGGGACCGACGCCTACTTCGACCACCCGTACCTGACCGGGGACGCCGCTGCGCGGGTGGTGGCCGCGGGGGTCCGCACGGTCGGGCTGGACGCGCTGAGCCTCGACGAGACCGTCGTCGGCGGCACGCCCGCGGACGGGTTCGCCGCCCACCTCGAGGTGCTCGGCGCGGGCGGCGTGATCGTGGAGAACCTGCGCAACCTGGGGGCCGTTCCGCAGGTCGACCCGGTGGTCAGCGTCCTGCCGCTGCGGCTGACCGGTGCCGACGGCGCGCCGGTGCGTGCGGTGGCGTTCGGCCTCGGTCGCTGAGGTTCAGGGCCGCAGCGACCCGCCCGGCCCAGGGTGAGCAGCTGCCCGACGACGGCGCCGGCCGGATCGCTGTACAGGTAGGACACCGCGGCGGCGACCACCCCGGGGGACGGCGGGGACGCGGGGTCGGCGACCAGCTCGTTGACCGAGACGCCGTCCGGCCCCAGGTCGCGGGCGAGCGGCGATCTCCTCCGGGCGGACCAGCCGCTGCACCGGCAGGGTGGCCAGGAAGTCACCGGACCGCCACGGGGAGTCCGAGCCGAGCATGGGGGTGTCGGCCGCGCCGGGCGCGACGGTGTTGACGGCGACGCCGGTGCCCTCCAGCTCGGTGACCAGCGCGCGGGTGAAGCCGACGAGCGCGCCCTTGCTCGCCGCGTAGTGGACGTCGCCCTGGCTGCCGCCGACTCCCAGGTCCGAGGAGATCGTCACGACCGAGCCCCGGCCCCGGGCCACCATCCGCGGGACGACGGCGGCGCAGGTGGTCGCGGTCCGGGCGAGGTTGACCGCCATCGTCCGGTGCCAGCGCGCGTCGTCGACGTCCTCGACGGGGAGCATCTCGTAGACGCCGGCCGCGGTGACCAGTGCGGCCACGGGACCCAGCTCCCGCTCGATCCGGTCGACGGCCGCCCCGACCGAGTCCGCGTCGGTCACGTCGACCTCGACGCCCAGCGCGGTCTCCCGGCTGGGCCGCAGGTCGCCGACGCTCCCCGGTCGGCCGGGTCAGAAGACGAGGTCGTCCTCGACCGGCCCGGGATCGTCCTGCGCGGTGCCGTCGCCGGTGTGCGCCCGGTCGGCCGGGTCCTCGTCGGCCGGGTCCTCGTCGGCAGGTTCTCCGCTGTTCGCCTCGGTGGTGGCCAGCTCGTCCAGGACGACGTCGAGCACCCGTACCGCCCCGGCCTTGTCCAGCGGTTCGTTGCCGTTGCCGCACTTGGGCGACTGCACGCAGGACGGGCAGCCGCTCTCGCACTCGCAGCTGGCCACCGTCGCCCGGGTCGCCTGCAGCCAGCGCCGCAGCTCGGCGAACCCGCGCTCGGCGAAGCCCGCGCCGCCGGGGTGCCCGTCGTAGACGACGATCGTGGCCGCGCCGGTGTCCGGGTGCAGGGCGGTCGAGACCCCGCCCAGGTCCCACCGGTCGCAGGTGGCCAGCAGCGGCAGGATGCCGATGGCGGCGTGCTCGGCGGCGTGCAGCGAGCCGGGGAGCTCGGCGTCGTCCACCTCGGCGCGGCCGACGGCCCGCTCGTCGAGGGTCAGCCACACCGCGCGGGTGCGCAGCTGGCGGGCCGGCAGGTCCAGGGCGAACTCGGCGAGCACCTCACCGGTCCCCAGCCGGCGGCGCTGGTAGGCCACCACCTGGTTGGTCACGTCGACGACGCCGGTGTGCGCGGTGACCGTGCCCAGCGACCGCGACCGGTCGGTGGACACGATCGCGAGGTCGGTGACGTCGCGCGCCACCGTCGTCCAGTCGGGGCTCTCCGGGTGCACGACCGCG
>DASQXT010000146.1:0-10324 GCA_035639575.1 Geodermatophilus sp. | reverse complement strand
CGCCCTGGTGCGCATGTACGGCGACGACCCGGGGTCCCCGCTCGGCGGCTCCCGCTCGCCGGACGTCATGTACTACCTGACGGTCTACAACGAGCCGTTCAACCAGCCGGCCGAGCCCGAGGGCCTCGACCTGCAGGGCCTGCTGGCCGGCATGTACCGGTACGCGCCCGGCCAGGGCGACGGCCCCAAGGCGCAGGTCCTGGCCTCCGGCGTCGCGGTGCCGTGGGCACTGCGGGCGCAGGAGCTGCTGGCGAACGACTGGGGGGTCTCGGCCGACGTGTGGTCGGTGACCTCCTGGACCGAGCTGCGCCGGCAGGCCGACGCGGCCGAGGAGCACAACCTGCTGCACCCCGAGGAGGAGCCGCAGGTCCCGTACGTGACCCAGCGGCTGTCCGAGGCGCCGGGCCCGGTCGTGGCGGTGTCGGACTGGATGCGGGCGGTGCCCGACCTCATCGCGCCGTTCGTCCCCGGCGGGATGGCCACGCTGGGCACCGACGGGTTCGGCCTCTCCGACACCCGCCCGGCGCTGCGCCGGTACTTCCACGTCGACGCCGAGTCCGTCGTCGTCCGGGTGCTGGCCTCGCTGGCCCAGCGCGGCGAGGTCGACCGGGACGTCGTCCGTCAGGCGGTGGAGAAGTACCAGATCCGCGACGTGCAGGCCGCACCCGCGGAGGAGCGGACGGACCCCAGCCCGGCGACCTGAGAATGGAGAAGGACCCCGTCCTGCCCAACCTTCGCAAGCTCAGGTCGGGGCCCGGGACGGGGCCGGCTGTCGACGGCGGTCACCGTGAGGTGGCCGTCGTCGGCGGCGGGGTGGTCGGGCTGACCTGCGCGCTCGAACTCGCGCGCGCCGGGCACCGGGTCCGCGTGCACACCGCCGACCCGATCGCGGCGACCACCTCCGCGGTGGCCGCTGCGATCTGGTTCCCCTACCGGGCGGCGCCCGCGGACGCCGTCCTGCGGTGGGGCGCCACCTCACTCGGGGTCCTCACCCGGCTGGCCGCCGAGCCGCCGACCGGGGTGACGCTCCGGTCCGGCACGTTCGTGCACCGCACGCCCGAGCCCGACCTCTGGTGGACGCCCGGCGTGGCCGACGTCCGTCCGGCGACCCCGGAGGAGCTCCCGCCCGGCGCCCCCGCCGGCACCCGGTGCACGCTGCCGGTGGTGGACACCGGGCGGTACCTGCCCTGGCTGGCCGCCGCCTGCGCCTCGGCCGGGGTGCAGACCGTGCCGGGCCGGGTCGCCGCGCTCGACGAGGTGGCCGGGGACGTCGTGGTGGTGGCCGCCGGACTGGCCGCGGGGCGCCTCCTCGACGACGACTCGTGCGTGCCCGTCCAGGGCCAGGTGGTGCGGCTGGCCGACCCGGGCCTGAGCGGCTGGGTGCTGGACGACGACCACCCGGCCGGGCTCACCTACGTCGTCCCCCGCGGGCGGGACGTCGTCTGCGGGGGAACGGCGGTGGAGGGCGCCACCGGCACCGAGCCCGACCCCGAGGTGGAGGCCGCGATCCTGGCGCGGGCCTGCGCGCTGGTCCCGGAGCTGCGCGGGCAGCCGGTGCTGTCGCGGGCGGTGGGGCTGCGGCCCGGCCGGCCCACCGTCCGGCTGGAACGGCTGGACATCGGTGGACGACCGGTGGTGGCCTGCTACGGGCACGGCGGCGCCGGCGTCACCCTCTCCTGGGGCTGCGCCGCCGACGTCGTCGGCCTGGTCTGCTGAAGGCCCCCGTCCTCCCCACCCCTCGCAGGCTCGGGGCGGTGCCCTGCACGGGGCCTCAGGTGGCCAGGGCGTCCAGCGCCATCGCGGCGTAGAGGGCGGCTCCGGTCGGCAGCGCGTCCTCGTCGAAGACCACCAGGTTGGAGTGGTTGCCCGCGGCGCTCGCCGGATCGGTTCCCGGCGGGCAGGCACCCAGGAACGCCATCGCGCCGGGCACCCTTTGCAGCACGTAGGAGAAGTCCTCCGCGCCCATGAGCGGCTCGGCGGCCACGACGCTGCACTCCGGGCCGACCAGCTCCTCCGCGACCGCCAGCACCCGGTCGGCGACGGCCGGGTCGTTGGCCGTGACCGGGTAGCCCTGCCTGTGCACGAAGTCGATCTCCATGTCGTGCGCCGCGGCCACGTGCGTGGCGACCCGCCGCACCGAGGCGACGACGTCGGCCCGCCGCTCGGGCGAGAGGGTGCGGATGGTGCCCTGCAGGTAGGCGGTGTCGGGGATGACGTTGTCGGTGGAGCCGGCCACCAGGTTGGCCACCGTCACCACCGCCGGGTCGAACACCGGGGCACGGCGGGTGACCATCGACTGCAGCGCCAGCACGATCTCCGCGGCCACCGGCACCGGGTCGGCGGCGGCGTGCGGCATCGAGGCGTGCCCACCCCGGCCGCGGACGGTGACCTCCCAGTGGTCGGCCGCGGCCATCATCGGCCCGGGCCGCACGCTGACCACGCCGCTGGGCTGGTTGGCGAAGACGTGCAGCGCGAACGCCCCGACGACCGGCGCCTCCGGGACGGCGTCCAGCAGCCCCTCCTCCAGCATGTACCGCGCCCCGTGGAAGCCCTCCTCCCCCGGCTGGAGCATGAGCACGACCTGGCCGGCGATCCGGTCCCGGCGCTCGGCGAGCAACCGGGCGGCACCCAGCAGCATCGCGGTGTGCAGGTCGTGCCCGCAGGCGTGCATCGCGCCGGGCACCTCGGAGGCGAACGGCAGCCCGGTGTCCTCGTGCACGGGCAGGGCGTCCAGGTCGGCGCGCAGCAGGTAGGTGGGTCCGGGGCGGCCGCCGCGCAGCACGCCGACCACCGAGGTCGTGCTCGTCCCGGTCGTCACCCCCACCGGCAGCCCGGCGAGCTCCTCGAGCACGGTGGCCTGGGTGCGCGGCAGGTGCAGCCCGATCTCCGGGGTGCGGTGCAGCCGGCGGCGCAGGTCCACGGTGCGGTCGGCGTCGGCACGGGCAGCGGCCAGCAGGTCGGCAGTGGGGCTCGGCATGCCCCCACTCTCCCGCACCGCCGGCCCCGTCCAGAGGCTCGCCGCGAGCTCGCGAGTGGTAAGGGGGACGGGGTCCTTCTACTGCGAGGAGGCCGATTCCATGCTCACGACTCTGCCCAAGCGGGACGGGCGACGTCGAGCTGCCACACCACCGCGGTCGCGGGACCGGACACCGGGCCGCCCGCCTGCTGCTCCACCCGGACGCCGTCGGGACCGGCCAGCACGAGCAGCCCGGGCGGCACGGTCGTCGACGTCCCGTCCTCCACCGTCTCGGTCCACAGCCGGGCATCGGGCCGGCCGAGGTCCACCCAGCCGTCCGCGTTCGGGTGCACCTCGTGCGCGGCGTCGTCCCCGGGACGGGCGCTGCGCAGGTACGCCTGCAGGACGTGCGCGCCGCCGTGCCCGGCGACCTCGTCGTGCTCCAGGCCGGTGCCGGCGCGCAGGACGGCGACGTCCCCGGCGGTCAGCACCGCGCCGCTCCCCCACGCGTGCCGCAGCGAGCCGGCCAGCACCACGGCGACCACGTCGACGGCACGGTGCGGGTGCCGCCCGTACCCGGTGCCCGGCTCCAAGCGGTCGTCGGCCAGGCGCAGCAGCGGGCCGAGCGACCCGTCGTCGGGCTCCAGCAGGACGGCGGAGGTCAGGGTCACGGGGTCCTCCTGTTCGCTCCCGGTCCCTCCCGGGGTGGCAACGCGCCCCGGCCACCGGGGAGCGCGTCGAAGGCGACGGCCACCAGCAGTGTCCAGGCCACCCCCAGCGCCCAGCCGCCGACGACGTCGGAGAGGAAGTGCACGCCCAGCCACATCCGGGTGAGCCCGACGAGGACGACCAGGGCCAGCCCCGCCGCGAGGGCGAGCCGGCGGCGTCGGGCGGTCAATCGCGGCCAGGCCAGCACGAGGGCGATGGTCACGAGCGTGGCGATGCCCGAGGAGTGGCCGCTCGGGAAGCTCAGGGTGTCGTAGCCGGCTCCGCCGTTCTCGAACGCCGGGCGCACCCGGCCGAACGCCTCCTTGAGCAGCGCGGTCACCGGGCCGACCAGCACGTTGGCCGCGATCACCCAGCCCACCGTCCGCCACGCCCTGCGGGTACCGAGCCAGAACAGCACGGGCAGCGAGACCACCACCCGGAACCAGACCACGCCGGGGGTGGTGAGCACCTCCAGCAGCACGTCGGTGGCGACGGAGCGGTCGTCGCCGACGTAGAGCGCGCGGCTGACCGCGTCGTCGAGCCGGACCTGCGGCGCCCAGCCGGCCAGCACCCCGGCGCCCAGCGCGAGCAGCACCACGATCCCCACGCCGGACGCCGCCAGTGCCCGCCGGACCGTCGTCCGCCGGCGGTCCCGCTGCACCACTGTCACGCCACCCTCCCGACCCACCCCTCCCACTCTCCCCGACGGCGTCCTGCGTGCCACGCTGGCCGGTGTGTCCGACCGGGTCAGCAGGCGCACACCCTCCCCCGCCACGCTGCGGCGGCTGGAGCGTGCGTCCGGGTCCCTGTCGACCCGCGCCGTCGCGCGGATGGACGACGAGCTGCCCTGGTTCCGGACCATGCCCGCCGACCAGCGGTCCTGGGTGATGCTCGTCGCCCAGGCCGGGCTGGCCTCCTTCGTCGAGTGGTGCCGCAGCCCCGACCGGCCGCCGCGGCTGACCGGCGAGGTCTTCGGCGCCGCCCCGCGCGAGCTGGCCCGCGTCGTGCCGCTCAAGCACACCGTCGACCTGGTGCGGGTGACCGTCGAGGTGATGGACGACTTCGTCGAGACGGTCGCCGAGCCGGGGGACGCCGACGTGCTGCGGCTGGCGGTGCTGCAGTACAGCCGCGAGGTCGCCTTCGCCACCGCGCAGGTCTACGCCAGCTTCGCCGAGAGCCGCGGCGCCTGGGACGCCCGCCTGGAGGCCCTGCTGGTCGACGCGCTGGTCCGCGGGGAGCGCTCCGAGGAGCTCTCCGGGCGGGCCTCGGCGCTGGGCTGGGCGGCGATGAGCCCGGTGACCGTGCTGGTCGGCACGGCGCCGTCGGACGGCGACGTCCACGGGGCCACGCGCCGGGCCGCCCGGCAGGTGCGCAGCGACGTGCTCGTGGGCGTGCACGCCGACCAGCTGGTCGTCGTCCTGGGCGGGTCGTCGGACCTGCAGTCCGCCGCCGAGCGGGTGAGCGACGAGTTCGGCCCCGGCCCGGTGGTGATGGGCCCCGTCGTCGACGGCCTCGGCCGGGCCGGCGACTCCGCGGCCGCCGCGCTCGCCGGGCTGCGCGCCGCCCGGGCCTGGCCGGGCGCGCCGCGGCCGGTGGCGGCCGACGCGCTGCTGCCCGAGCGGGCCCTGGACGGCGACCCGACCGCCCGCGCGACGTTGCAGGAGCGGATCGCGGTGCCGCTGCAGGTCGCCGGCGGCGAGGTCCTCGAGACGGTGCGGGCGGTGCTCGCCAGCGGGGGCAACCTGGAGGCCAGCGCCCGGGCGCTGTTCGTGCACCCCAACACCGTCCGGTACCGGCTCAAGCGGGCCACGGAGATCACCGGGGTCTCGACCACCGACCCGCGCGGCGGCTGGACCGTGCAGGTCGCCCTCGCCCTCGCCGCCCTCGACCCGGACCGCTCGCTCTGGCACTGAACCGCTCGCACAGTGCGGTTTCCACCACACCACCGGGGGTGACACCCGGCGAGAACCCGGTCCAGTTGTAGGAACCCTCCAAAGAGCAGCGGTGTCCTTTCGTGCCGCTCCCCACGGCGGGGCGCCCGGATGTCTGCAACGGTGAGATACGTGCTGGCCGTCCTCGCCCCCGGACAGGGTGCGCAGAAGCCCGGGATGCTCGCCGACTGGCTCGAGCTGCCCGGGGCAGAGTCCTTCTTCCGCTGGGCGGGCGCGATCGCCGACGCCGACCTGCTCGCGCTGGGCACCACCGGCGACGCCGAGGCCATCAAGGACACCGCGGTCACCCAGCCGCTGGTGGTCGCGATGAGCCTGTTCGTCGCCCGCGAGCTCGGCGCCCTGCCGGACCCGGTGGCGCAGGCACCGCAGGCCGGGCGGGACGTCGTCGTCGCCGGGCACAGCGTCGGCGAGCTCACCGCCGCGGCGCTGGCCGGCGTGCTGTCGGTCGAGGCCGCGATCGCGCTCACCGCCGTCCGCGGCCGGGCGATGGCCGCCGCGTGCGCGCAGACGCCGACCGGGATGTCCGCCGTCCTCGGGGGCGACCCCGACGAGGTGACCGCGGCGCTGGACGAGCACGGGCTGGCCCCCGCCAACATGAACGGCGGCGGGCAGGTCGTCGTGGCCGGCCCGCTCGAGGGTCTGGCCGCGCTCAAGGCCGACCCGCCGGCCAAGGCCCGCGTCCTGCCGCTGTCGGTGGCCGGCGCCTTCCACACCGAGTACATGGCCCCCGCCCGCGCCGAGCTCGAGGGGCTGATCGACGGTCTGCGCCCCGCCGACCCCAGCCGGCTGCTGCTCTCCAACGCCGACGGCGCCGCGGTGACCACCGGGCAGGAGGCGCTGTCCCGGCTGGTCAGCCAGGTCACCAGCCCGGTGCGGTTCGACGCGTGCCTGGCGACCCTGCGCGACCTCGGCGTCACGGCGGTCATCGAGCTGCCCCCCGCGGGCGCGCTGGCCGGCCTGGCCAAGCGCGAGTGGAAGGACAGCGACATCGAGGTGCTGGCGGTCAGCCGCCCGGCCGACCTCGACCGTGCCCGCGCCCTCATCGAGGCCGAGCGCGGCCGCCCCGAACCCGACCACCTGCCCGACTGGCGGGTCGTCGTCTCCCCCGTGCGCGGCACGGTCAGCCCGGCCGCCATCGCCGAGGGCACCCAGCTGCCGGCCGGCACGCCGCTGGGCCGCATCCGCAGCCGTCGCGCGGAAGCCGACGTCTCCGCCGGGTACGACGGCGTCCTCGCCGAGTGGCTGGTCCAGGAGGGCGACCTCGTCGACGCCGGCGACCCGATCGCGCGGCTCTACCCGGAGGTGCAGGCATGAGCGGACTCCAGCTGACCTCCGGAGCGCCCGGCGCGCGGATCCTCGGCTTCGGCAGCTACCGGCCGCGCCGCCGGGTCACCAACGACGAGCTCGCGCAGACCATGGACACCAACGACGAGTGGATCCAGACCCGGGTCGGCATCGCCGAGCGCCGGTGGGCCGCGCCCGACGAGACGCTGCTGGAGATGAGCGTGGCCGCCGGGGGCAAGGCGCTGGCCGCCAGCGGCCTGGACGCCTCCGAGGTCGACCTGGTGCTGCTCGCCTCGGCCAGCCTGCCGCGGCCGATCCCCGGCCTGGCACCCGAGGTCGCGCACCGGCTCGGCGCCCAGCGCCCCGGCGCCTTCGACCTCAACGCCGGGTGCGCCGGCTGGTGCTACGCGCTCAGCGCCGCCGCCGACGCCATCCGCACCGGCTCCGCCCGCAACGCCCTGGTCATCGGCGGCGAGCGGCTGACCGACTACACCGACCTCACCGACCGCACGACCGCGGTGATCTTCGCCGACGGGGCGGGCGCCGCCGTGCTGGGCGCCTCGGACACCCCCGGGGTCGGGCCCGTCGTCTGGGGCAGCGACGGCGACCAGTCCAGCGCCATCGCCATCCCCGAGGGCGAGAAGGCGATGAGCATGGCCGGCCAGGCCGTCTACCGCTGGGCCACCACCCGGCTCACCGCCACGCTCGTGACGGCCATGGAGCGCGCCGGCGTCGGTCCCGAGGACATCGACGTCTTCGCCCCCCACCAGGCCAACCTGCGCATCGTCGAGCTGATGGCCAAGCGGCTCGGGCTGCCCGAGCGCACCGTCATCGCCCGTGACATCGTCCGGTCGGGCAACACCTCGTCGGCCTCCGTCCCGCTGGCGCTGTCGGCGCTGCTGGAGTCCGGGGAGGCCAAGAGCGGTGACCTCGCCCTGATCCTGGGGTACGGAGCCGGCCTCACCTTCGCCGGCCAGGTCGTCGTCCTGCCCTGACCGACCGCACACCCCCGGGCCACAGGGGCCCGACGGCGGGAGTCCCCCGCCTCCACCCGAGAGAGAGGACCGCGCGTGAGCGAGGACATCCAGACCGGTCTGGCCGAGATCCTGGAGGAGGTCGCGGGCGTGGCGCCCGCCGACGCCACCCCGGAGAAGTCGTTCACCGAGGACCTCGACGTCGACTCCCTGTCGATGGTCGAGATCGCCACCGCGGTCGAGGACAAGTTCGGCGTCGCGATCCCCGACGACGAGCTGGCCAACATCAAGACCGTCGGCGACGCCATGAGCTACATCCAGAAGAACAAGGCCTGAGAAGGACCCCCCTGCCCCCCACCGGAGAAGGACCTCGTCCTCCTCACCCCTCGCACGCTCGGGGTGAGCCTCGGGACGAGGCCGGCGGCGGGACCTGCAGGGGGGCCACACCCCCGGCCCCCGGCCGAACGTCCAGGAGGAACCCGTCATGAGCACGTCCGTCGGCGACGTCGTCGTCACCGGTCTCGGTGCCACCACGCCGCTCGGGAGCGACGTCGCCAGCACGTGGGACGCGCTGCTGGCCGGGCGGTCGGGGGTCAGCCGGATCACCGACGAGTGGGCCAAGGAGTTCCCGGCCCAGCTCGTCGCCCGGCTGGCCGCCGACCCGGCCGGGCAGCTCGACCGCGTCCGCGCCCGCCGGCTGGACCGCAGCCAGCAGGTGGCCGCGGTCGCCGCCGAGGAGGCCTGGCGCGACTCGGGGGCCGCCGACGCCGGCGTCGCCCCGGAGCGGGTCGCCGTCGTCTTCGGCACCGGCATCGGCGGCGCGCTGACCCTGCTCGGCCAGGACGACGTCCTGGAGGAGAAGGGCCCCAAGCGGGTCTCGCCCTTCACCATCCCGATGCTCATGCCCAACGGCCCGGCCGCCGCGGTCGGGCTGGCCATCGGCGCGAGGGGCGGCGTGCACGCCCCCGTGAGCGCCTGCGCCTCCGGCGCCGAGGCGATCCGCTGGGGCCTGGACCTGCTGCGCTTCGACCGCGCGGACGTCGTGCTGGTCGGCGGCGCGGAGGCCTGCGTGCACCCGCTGCCGATGGCCGGCTTCGCGGCGATGCGCGCGATGAGCACCCGCAACGACGAGCCCGAGCGCGCCTCCCGCCCGTTCGACAAGGCCCGCGACGGCTTCGTGCTCGGCGAGGGCGCGGCAGCGCTGGTGCTCGAGCGCGACGACGCGGCCCGCGCCCGGGGCGCGCGCATCCACGCCCGGCTGGCCGGCGCCGGCGGCACCGCCGACGGCTACGACCTGGTCGCCCCGCACCCCGAGGGTGAGGGCGCCGGGCGGGCGATCGCCGCCGCCGTCCGCGACGCCGGGCTGACCCCCGCCGACATCGGCCACGTCAACGCGCACGCCACCTCGACGCCGGTCGGTGACACCGCCGAGGCCGCGGCCATCCGCAACACCATCGGCGAGCACGCCCTGGTCACGGCGACGAAGAGCCAGACCGGCCACCTGCTCGGCGCGGCCGGGGCGCTGGAGTCGGTCTTCACCATCCTCGCGCTGCGCGACCAGCTCGTCCCCGCGACGGCCAACCTCGACGACCCCGACGACGACCCGGCCGTGCAGTCCCTCGACATCGTCCGTCGGGAGGCGCGGAAGGCGTCCCTCACCGCCGCGGTCAACGACTCCTTCGGCTTCGGCGGCCACAACATCGCGCTGGTCTTCACGACCGCCTGAAGAAGGACCCGCTGCCCCCGCCCGGGCAGGCCCGTGTGCCTGCCCGGGCCGTTCCCGCACGCCCGCGTCCGGCCCGGAGGGGTCACATGACCACGCTGCACGCCGTTCCTGAGACCACCACCGACCCGCGCGACCCCGAGGACCGCCTGGCGCGGGTGTTCGACCCCGGCTCGATGTCCCTGCTGGCGCCGCGCGACACCTCCGGGGTGGTGGCGGCCCGGGGCACGGTGTCGGGCAGCCGGGCGGTCGCCTTCTGCACCGACGCCACCGTCATGGGCGGCGCCATGGGCGTCGACGGGTGCCGGCACATCGTCGACACCATCGACACGGCTCTGCGCGAGCGGCTGCCGGTCGTCGGCGTCTGGCACTCCGGCGGCGCCCGGCTGGCCGAGGGCGTCACGGCGCTGCACGCGGTCGGCGAGGTCTTCGCGGCGATGGTGCGGGCCTCCGGGCGCGTTCCGCAGATCTCGGTGGTCCTCGGCCCGGCCGCCGGCGGCGCCGCGTACGGCCCGGCGCTCACCGACCTGGTGATCATGGGACCGGCCGGCCGGGTGTTCGTGACCGGCCCGGACGTCGTCCGCTCGGTCACCGGCGAGGACGTCGACATGGAGAGCCTCGGCGGGCCGGACACCCACGGTCGGCGCAGCGGCGTCGTGCACGTGGTGACCGACTCCGAGCAGGCGGCGCTGGAGACCGCCCGGCAGGCCGTCGACCTGCTGGCCGC
>DASQXT010000145.1:0-9626 GCA_035639575.1 Geodermatophilus sp. | reverse complement strand
CTAGTCGACCAGGCCGGCCGGGAGACGGCAGCGAGGCCCGCGGACAGCAGCAGGAGCAGTCCCGCTCCCACGGACCGCACCGGCTCCAGCCACCACACGCGCTCCGGTGTGGTCGGTGGCTCCGCCTACCCTGGGCCGGGCAGTCGACGACGAGGGGAACGGGTCTGGTGGGCACGAAGGCTCCGGGGATGGACACAGTGCGGGTCGACACCCAGTACGAGGACCTGCTGCGCCAGGTGCTCGAGCAGGGCACGCCGAAGTCCGACCGGACGGGCACCGGCACGGTGAGCCTGTTCGGCGAGCGGCTGCGCTACGACCTCTCCGAGCGGTTCCCCCTGGTGACGACCAAGTCCGTGCACTTCCGGTCGATCGCCTACGAGCTGCTGTGGTTCCTCCGCGGTGACAGCAACGTGCGCTGGCTGCAGGAGAACCGGGTCAGCATCTGGGACGAGTGGGCCTCCCCGGAGGGTGAGCTCGGCCCGGTCTACGGCGTGCAGTGGCGGTCCTGGCCCACGCCCGGTGGCGAGCACGTCGACCAGATCGCCGGGGTCCTCGAGACGCTGCGCACCGACCCGGACTCCCGGCGCATGGTCGTCTCGGCCTGGAACGTGGGCGCGCTGCCGGAGATGGCGCTCGCGCCGTGCCACGCGCTGTTCCAGTTCCACGTCGCCGACGGCCGGCTGTCCTGCCAGCTCTACCAGCGCAGCGCCGACATGTTCCTCGGTGTGCCCTTCAACATCGCCAGCTACGCGCTGCTCACCCGGATGGTCGCCGACCAGGTGGGCCTGGCCCCCGGTGACCTCATCTGGGTCGGTGGCGACTGCCACGTCTACAGCAACCACGTCGACCAGGTCCGCGAGCAGCTCGCCCGCGAGGTGCTGCCCTTCCCGACCCTCGACCTGGCCCCGGCGCCGTCGCTGTTCGACTACACCTACGAGCACTTCACCCTGCGCGACTACCGGCACCACCCGGCGATCCGCGCCGCGGTGGCGGTCTGAGGCGCGGATGGCCCGGAGCGGCGTGCTCGGGCTGGTCTGGGCGCAGGCCCGCGGCGGGGTGATCGGCGCCGACGGCCGGTTGCCGTGGCACCTGCCCGAGGACCTGCGGCTGTTCCGCGAGCTCACCACCGGCTCCACCGTGGTCATGGGCCGGCGCACCTGGGAGTCCCTGCCCGAGCGGTTCCGGCCGCTGCCCGGACGACGCAACGTCGTCCTCACCACCGACGACTCCTGGGCCGCCGACGGCGCCGAGCGGGCCGGCGACGTGGCGCAGCTGCTGGCGCGCGGGGACGCCGGTGACGTCTGGGTGATCGGCGGCGGCCGGGTCTACGCCGCGTTCCTCCCGCACGCCGACCGGGTCGTCGTCACCGACGTCGACACCGCGGTCGAGGGCGACACCTGGGCGCCGGCGCTCGGTCCGGGGTGGGCGCGGGTGTCGCGCAGCCCCGGGACCGGATGGGCGACGTCCACCACCGGCCTGCGGTACGCGGTGTCGGAGTACGCGCGCGCAGTGGCCGACGCCGACGTGTCGGCCGGGACGGGTCGGTAGATTCTCGGTATGACCAGTGACCCCGCCCGGCCCTTCGGGCGCGTGCTCACGGCGATGGTGACCCCCTTCGCCGAGGACGGCTCGATCGACCTGGCAGGCGCGCAGGAACTGGCCGCCCACCTGGTCGACCGGCAGTCGCACGACGGCCTGGTCGTGCTCGGCACCACCGGTGAGGCGCCCACCCTGAGCGACGGTGAGCAGCACGCCGTGCTCGAGGCGGTGCTCGACGCCGTGGGTGACCGCGCCACCGTGGTGGCCGGCGTCGGCACCAACGACACCGCACACACCATCGAGAACGCGCGCCGGGCCGAGCGGCTGGGCGCCCACGGCCTGCTGGTCGTGACGCCGTACTACAACAAGCCCCCCCAGGCCGGGCTGCTGCGGCACTTCACCGCCGTCGCCGACGCCACGGACCTGCCGGTGATGCTGTACGACATCCCGCCGCGCGCGGTCGTGCCCATCGAGGTGGACACGCTCGCCCGGCTGGCCGAGCACCCGCGCATCGTCGCGGTCAAGGACGCCAAGGGCGACCTCGGCGCGGTGATGCGCACCCTCGCCCGCACCGACCTCGCGTACTACAGCGGCGAGGACGTGCTCAACCTGCCGCTGCTGGCGGTCGGCGCCGTGGGCGTCGTGAGCGTCGTCGGGCACCTCGTCGGACCGCGGCTGGCCGAGCTGATCACCGCCGTGGATTCCGGCGACCTGGTCAAGGCCCGGGCGGTCAACGAGAGCCTGCTGCCCGTCTACACCGGCGTCTTCCGCACCCAGGGCGTCATCCTGACCAAGGCGGCGCTGCGCGAGCTCGGCCTCCCGGCCGGCCCGGTGCGGCCGCCCCTGGTCGACGCCACCCCCGAACAAGTCGCGCAGCTGCGCGCCGACCTCGCCGACGGAGGCATCCACCTGTGAGCGCGACCCCGTGACCACCTCGACCACCCAGCCCCACCTCGACCTGCAGGCACCCCCGCGGCTACCGGGCGGCGGCCTGCGCGTCATGGCCCTCGGCGGGCTCGGCGAGATCGGCCGCAACATGGCCGTCCTCGAGTTCGACGGCACGCTGCTGGTCATCGACTGCGGCGTGCTCTTCCCCGAGGCCGAGCAGCCCGGCGTCGACCTGATCCTGCCGGACTTCGGGGTGATCGAGCACCGGCTCGACGACATCGCCGCCGTCGTCCTCACCCACGGGCACGAGGACCACATCGGCGCGATCCCCTACCTGCTGCGCATGCGCGGCGACATCCCGCTGGTCGGCTCGCGGTTCACCCTCGCCCTGGTCAAGGCCAAGCTGCGCGAGCACCGCCTGGACCCCGTGCTGGTCGAGGTGGCCGCCGGCGACGACCACGTCGCGGGGCCGTTCCACTGCGAGTTCATCTCGGTCAACCACTCGATCCCCGACGCGCTGGCCGTCGCCGTCCACACGCCGGCGGGGGTCCTGGTGCACACCGGTGACTTCAAGATGGACCAGCTGCCGCTGGACGGCGTCCTCACCGACCTGGGCGCCTTCGCCCGGCTGGGCCTCGAGGGCATCGACCTGCTGCTCGCCGACTCCACCAACGCCGAGATCCCCGGGTTCGTCACCCCGGAGCGCTCGATCGGCCCGGTCCTCGAGGACGTGTTCCGGCGGGCCACCCAGCGGCTGATCGTCTCCAGCTTCGCCAGCCACGTGCACCGCATCCAGCAGGTGCTCGACGCCGCCGAGATGCACGGCCGCAAGGTCGCCCTCGTCGGCCGCTCGATGGTCCGCAACATGGGCGTGGCCCGCGACCTCGGGCTGCTGCGCGTGGCGCCCGGCCTCATGGTCAGCCTGGACGAGGCGACCAGCATGCCTCCGGAGCAGGTCGTGCTGGTCAGCACCGGATCGCAGGGCGAGCCCCTGTCGGCGCTGGGGCGGATGGCCCGCGGTGAGCACCACCAGGTGACCATCGAGGCCGGCGACACGATCGTGCTGGCGTCCTCCCTCGTGCCGGGCAACGAGACCGCGGTCTACAAGGTCATCAACGGGCTGGCCCGGCTCGGCGCCACCGTGGTCCACAAGGAGACCGCGCGGGTGCACGTCTCCGGGCACGCCCCGGCCGGCGAGCTGCGCACGCTGCTCAACGTGGCCAAGCCGCGGCACCTGATGCCGGTGCACGGCGAGTGGCGCCACCTGCGGGCGCACGCGGCGCTGGCCGAGCAGACCGGCATGGCCGGCGACCGGGTGCTGCTCGCCGAGAACGGCGTCGTCATCGACCTGGTCGACGGCAAGGCGACGATCGTCGGGTCGGTGCCGGTCGGCGACGTCTACGTCGACGGCCTCAACGTCGGCGACGTGGGGGAGGAGTCGCTGCAGGAGCGGCGCATCCTCGGCGACGAGGGCTTCGTCGCGCTCACCGTCGTCATCGAGCCCTCGACGCGCACCATCGTGCGGCCGGTGCACCTCTCCGCCCGCGGCTTCGCCGACGACCCCACCGTCTTCAACCCGGCCCTGAAGCTGGTCGAGGAGAGCCTGCGCCGCACGCTGGCCGACGGCGAGACCGACCCGCACCGGCTCTCGCAGGTGATCCGCCGGACGATCGGCAAGTGGGTGTCCGACACCTACCGCCGCCGCCCGATGATCATCCCGACGGTCCTCGAGGTGTAGCGCGGCCCTGCCGCAGGGGCCCGCGCCGAGCCTGCGAGGCGTGGGGGGCGGCAGGGTCCTTTCGGCAGCGGCTCGACGCAGCAGGGGGACGGCACCTGGCCGCGGTGTCGTCCGGCAGGACGACGATGTCACCGGACCACCTCGATCGGCGTGATGCCCTCGGACTCGGGCAGGTCGAAGCCCCACACCTGGGCGTAGAAGGACAGCTCGCCGTCCATGGCGGCGCGGATGTTCTCGGCCTTGCGGAAGCCGTGCTGCTCGCCCTCGAAGAGCAGGTAGGCGTGCGGCACGCCCTTCGCCCGCAGCGCGGCCACGATCATCTCGGCCTGGTCCGGGGGGACCACCGCGTCCTCGGTGCCCTGGAAGACCGCCAGCGGGGTGTCCAGGGCGTCGACGTGGTTGATCGGGGACCGCTCGTCGTAGACGGCCCGGCCCTCGGGCCAGGGCGCCACCAGGCCGTCGAGGTAGCGGGACTCGAACTTGTGCGTCTCGGCGGCCAGGGCGCCGAGGTCGGCCACACCGTAGTGGCTGGCACCGGCGGTGAAGACCCCCGGGCGCATCGACAGCGCGGCCAGGGCCGTGTAGCCGCCGGCCGATCCGCCGGTGATGGCCATGCGAGCCGGGTCGACCCGGCCGGTGCCGGCGAGGGAGCGCGCGCACGCCACGACGTCGTCGAGGTCGAGGATGCCCCACCGGCCCTTGAGCGCCTCCCGGTAGCGGCGCCCGTAGCCGGTGGAACCGCGGTAGTCGACGTCGGCCACGCAGAAGCCGCGGGAGGTCCAGTACTGGACCTGCAGGTCCAGCGCGGGCGAGGCCGCGGCGGTCGGCCCGCCGTGGACGTGCACGATCAGCGGCGGCAGGTCGCCCTCCGGCGCGGTGACCTCCGGGTTCGTGGGCGGGTAGACCAGCGCGTGCGCCTCGGCGATGCCCGTGCCGCGGTCCTCGGTCGGGAAGGTGACGTGCTCGGGCGCGGAGAACCACGCCGGGTCCAGACCGAGGTCGCGGGCGGGGCGCAGCACCTCGGCGTCACCGTCGTCCAGCGGCACGCGCAGCACCACGGGCTCCGACGACGGCCCGGCCGCCACGCAGACGATCCCGCCGTCCGCCGCCGTCACGTACCGGAACACCCCGTAGGGCAGGTCGAGCTCACGGGGCTCGCCGCCGGGCTCGAGCACGGCGAGCCGGTCGCGCCCGTCGCGGCCGTAGGCCACGGCGACCCGTCCGTCGGGGAGCACGGCGTAGCGGCTCTGGCCGAACACCCACTGGGGCCCGGCGATGTCGCTGCCGACGTCGAGCACCAGCTCCGCCTCGCCGTGCGGTCGCCGCCGGTACAGCGACCAGGTGTCGGTGCGATCGCTCAGCCACCACAGCGCGGCGTCCTCGCCCCACACCGGCTGCACCACCGACTCACCGGGGCCGCCGGCGATCACGTGCTCGCCGCCCTCCCCGTCGCGGACCACCAGCTGGGCGGCGTCCCAGGGCATGTCCGGGTGGTTCCAGCGCAGGAAGGCCACGGCGGGGCCGTCGGGTTCCTGCCGGGGGTCGGACACGAAGTCCGGACCGGACACCAGCACGTCGGTGCCGCCGTCCGGGCGGACGCGCACGATCTCGTTGACGACGTCGGCCGCGCGGTCGCCCTCCGCGTGCGTCTCGCGCACGGCCAGGACGCCGTCGGGGGTGACCTGGAGGTCGGCGTGGCGGACCGAGCCCGGCAGCGCCGGCTCCGGCGTCACCGCCACGGGGGTGTCGCTGCCGGGGTCGAGCCGGTACAGCCGCTGGTCGGCGAAGTGGGTGAACCACAGGGTGCCGGCGGAGACGGTCCAGGAGCCGCCGCCGTACTCGTGCACCCGGGTGCGCGCGTTCCAGGGTGCGGGCAGGACGTCGGTGGTCGTGCCGTCGGCGGACCGCCGCACGACCACCGAGCGACCGCCCTCGGCGGGGCGGCCCTCGGACCACCACACGTCCGCGCCGTCGACGCGGACCTCGCCGAGCCGGGCAGCGGCCCGGACGACCAGTTCGGAGGTGATCGGGGTCGGCCAGCTCCCGGAGGGCAGGGTGTTCGGTGCGGGCATGGCCCGACCGTAGGTCGCGGACACGAGGCCGCGCCTGCCGTCGCCGCGGACCACGGGCGATTACCGTCGACACATGCCTGCTCGCACGACGACGACCCGACCCTCGGGCCGGTCGTCCGCGCGCGGCCGCTCGGGCTCCGGGTCGACCGCGTCCCGGAAGCGCCCGCCCGCGAAGCGCCCCGCCGCCGGCGGCCGCAAGCCCGCCGCCCGCAAGCCCGCGCCGAAGAAGTCCGGCCCCGGTCTCTGGGGCGTGGTCAGCGGCGGCTGGTCGCTGCTGGCCCGCGGCGCCGGCGGGCTGGCCCGCTCGGTCGCCCGTCCGGAGGAGGCCGAGCCGCTTGCCCCCGAGCACCGCCGCGACGGCGTGGGCCTGGCCGTGCTGGGCCTGGCCGTCATCCTCGGCGCGGCCGCCTGGAGCAACGGCATCGGCCCGGTCGGCGCCGCCTTCGCCGGTGCGGTGCGCTGGGTCGTCGGCTCCCTGGTCATGGTGCTGCCGGTCGTGCTCTTCCTGGCCGCGCTGCGGCTGCTGCGCCGGGGCCCGCGCCCCGAGGCGCGCGGCCGGCTGGCGATCGGCTGGCTGTGCCTGGTGGCGTCGGTGCTCGGCATCGCCCAGATCGTCGGCGAGGGCGCCGTCCCGTCGCAGGACCGGCCCGGCTCCGGTGGCCTGGTCGGCTGGGCCGCGGCCACGCCGCTGGTCGCCGGCGTGGGCACCGTCGTCGCCGTCGTCCTGCTGGTCCTGCTGGCCTTCTTCGGTCTGCTGGTGCTGACCGCGACGCCGGTACACCAGATCCCCGAGCGGCTGCGCGAGCTCACCGACCGCCTGCTGGGCCAGGCCGGTGACGACGAGGACGCCTACGACGACGAGGACTGGGACGACGACGAGGAGGAACCGGCCGAGCCGCCGGCGCCGCGGTCCCGCCGCCGGTCGCTGTCGGACGACCTGATGGACACCGGCCCGGTGGAGACCGTGCCGGCCATCGACCACGCCGCGCTCGACGAGGCGCCCGAGGCCGTGCGCCACGAGCCGCCGCCCCCGCCGGTCCCGGCCCGCCGTCCGGCGGTCGTCGACCGGACCGCGCCGGCCGAGGACCTCCCGCCGATCGAGGAGCCCGAGCAGCTGCGGATCGAGCCGGTGGAGGGCCAGTACACGCTGCCCTCGGTCGGCGTGCTGCGCGCCGGCGACCCGCCGAAGAAGGGCTCCAAGGCCAACGACGCGGCGATCGAGGCGATCACCGGCGTGCTCGAGCAGTTCAACATCGACGCCGCCGTCACGAGCTTCACCCGCGGCCCGACGGTGACCCGCTACGAGATCGAGCTCGGCCCGGCGGTCAAGGTCGAGAAGATCACCGCGCTGACCAAGAACATGGCCTACGCGGTGGCCAACGACAACATCCGGATCCTCGCGCCGATCCCGGGCAAGTCCGCCGTCGGTGTCGAGGTGCCCAACACCGACCGCGAGATGGTCAGCCTCGGCGACGTGCTGCGCTCGCAGGTGGCCAAGCAGGACCCGCACCCGATGCTGGTCGGGCTGGGCAAGGACATCGAGGGCGGGTTCGTCTGCGCGAACCTGGCCAAGATGCCGCACCTGCTGGTCGCCGGTGCCACCGGTGCCGGTAAGTCCAGCTGCGTCAACTCGCTGCTGACCTCGCTGCTGCTGCGGGCGACGCCCGACCAGCTGCGGATGATCCTGGTCGACCCGAAGATGGTCGAGCTCACGCCCTACGACGGCATCCCGCACCTGATCACGCCGATCATCACCGACCCGAAGAAGGCCGCCACCGCGCTGGCCTGGCTGGTCGAGGAGATGGAGCAGCGCTACCAGGACATGCGGGCCACCGGCGTCCGGCACATCGACGACTTCAACCGCAAGGTGGAGCGCGGCGAGATCGTGGCGCCCCCGGGCAGCGAGCGGGTGTACCGGCCCTACCCGTACATCCTCGCGATCGTCGACGAGCTCGCCGACCTGATGATGGTCGCCCCGCGCGACGTCGAGGAGTCGATCGTCCGGATCACCCAGAAGGCGCGTGCCGCCGGCATCCACCTGGTGCTGGCCACCCAGCGCCCGTCGGTCGACGTCGTCACCGGCCTGATCAAGGCCAACGTGCCCTCGCGGCTGGCGTTCTCCACCTCCAGCCTCACCGACAGCCGGGTCATCCTCGACCAGCCCGGCGCCGAGAAGCTGATCGGCATGGGCGACGCCCTGTTCCTGCCGATCGGCGCGGGCAAGCCGATGCGCGTGCAGGGCGCCTACGTCTCCGACGCCGAGATCGAGGCGGTCGTCGAGTTCACCAAGCGCCAGGCCGAGCCGGAGTACCGCGAGGAGGTCTTCAGCGCCGCCGAGGGCGAGAAGAAGGATATCGACGAGGACATCGGCGGCGACCTGGAGCTGCTCGTCCAGGCCGTGGAGCTCGTCGTCACCAGCCAGTTCGGCTCGACGTCGATGCTGCAGCGCAAGCTGCGGGTCGGGTTCGCCAAGGCCGGCCGGCTCATGGACCTCATGGAGAGCCGCGGCATCGTCGGCCCGTCCGAGGGGTCCAAGGCCCGCGACGTGCTGGTCAAGCCCGACGAGCTCGAGTCGGTGATGTTCACGCTCCGCGGCACCGAGGGGTGAGGAGGGACGGGTCACCGTCGCCGATCCCGGTGGCGGGCGGCGCGCCCCCTACCATGGAGCGGTGACACCTCCGACCGACCCTGCGCGCACCGTGGCGGTGGTGACCCTCGGGTGCGCCCGCAACGAGGTCGACTCGGAGGAGCTGGCCGGCCGGCTGGCTGCCGGCGGGTACCGCCTGGTCGAGGACGCCGAGGGCGCCGACGCCGTCCTGGTGAACACCTGCGGCTTCATCGAGTCGGCCAAGAAGGACAGCGTCGACGCGATCCTGGCTGCCACCGACTCCGGCGCCCGGGTGGTCGCGGTCGGCTGCATGGCCGAGCGGTACGGCTCCGAGCTCGCCGGCGCGCTGCCCGAGGCGACGGTGCTCGGATTCGACGACTACGCCGCGATCGGCGACCGGCTCGATGACGTGCTCACCGGCCGCTCGCTGGTCCCGCACGACCCCCGCGACCGGCGCACCCTGCTGCCGATCAGCCCGGTCGAGCGCACGGCGGCGGTCGCCGCGGTCGACGCCCCGGTCATCCCCGGCCACGGTTGGGTGCAGCGGCGGCGGCTGGCCTCCGGCCCGTCGGCCGCGCTGAAGCTCGCCTCCGGCTGCGACCGGCGATGTGCCTTCTGCGCGATCCCGGCCTTCCGCGGCTCGTTCGTCTCCCGGCCGCCGTCCGAGGTGCTCGGGGAGGCGCAGTGGCTGGCCGTCCAGGGCGTCACCGAGCTGGTGCTGGTCAGCGAGAACTCCACCTCCTACGGCAAGGACCTCGGTGACCTGCGGCTGCTGGAGCGG
>DASQXT010000144.1:0-9809 GCA_035639575.1 Geodermatophilus sp. | reverse complement strand
GGGTCACCGCGGTGCCGGTCCCGCAGTTGCCCGAGGCCCAGCTGCCGGGTGCTGGCCTGCGCGCGCTGGGCCGGGGGGAGCTGCCGGCCGTGGGCGCGCGCGATCGCGGTCAGGCCGGCGCCGACGAACACCAGGTCGCGGATCTCGGGGATGCCGGCGAGCAGCTCGTCCACCCCGGCGGCGTCGTCGGCGGCGAGGCGGCGGACCAGCTCGTCGGCGGTCCGGCGTCCGGTCTCCTGCGGGTCGCGTGCGGTCACCCGGGCCATTGTCGTCGTCCGTGCGTGGGTGATCCCGCCGCCCCCTCGGTGTTGATCATGGGGTCGTTGCCGGCGGCGCCGGCGTGTCCGGCCGTGTCGCCGGCAACGACCCCATGATCAACAGGGATCGGGAGTGCTATGCGTCGCGGCGGGTGAACACGACCGCGGCGAGCGCCAGGACGGCGGCAACCTCGGCGACGAACACCGCGAAGCCCACCCACGGGTCGAGCAGCAGCGGGTTGAACGACTCCGGCGTCGCGATCCTCGACCCGGCGTTGCCCGGCATCAGCTTGGTCGCCCACTCGCCCCAGGCGCCGGGCAGCACCATCACGAGGTTGCCGACGACGAACACCAGTCCCAGCACGATGGCCAGCGCCGCCGCGGTGTGCCGCACCAGCAGGCCGACGCCGGCGGCGAACAGCCCCAGCCCGGCCATGTAGAGGCCGCTGCCGAGGATCGACCGCAGCACGCCGTCGTCGGTCAGCGCCAGGCCGATGCCCTCGCGGTCGAGGAACCAGTTGCCGCCCAGGTAGCCGGCCAGCGCGGTCAGGGTGCCGGCGACGAACAGCGTCGAGGCGAGCACCGCGGCCTTGGCCGCCAGCACCGCGCCGCGCCGCGGGGTGGCCGCGAGCGTCGCGCGGATCATCCCCGTCCCGTACTCGCTGGTGACCACGAGCGCGCCCAGGACGACGGCGGTGACCTGCGCGAACACGATCCCCCAGGTGATGAAGGCGCCCACCGGCTCGCCGACGTCCCCGCGGGCCAGCGCCCCGGCGCTCAGCGCGCACACCAGCGTGGTCAGGCCGGCGCCGAGCACGAACATCGCGGCGAGCGACCAGGGCGTCGAGCGGACGGTCCAGAACTTGACCCACTCCGCCCGCAGCGTCGCGCCGGGGCCGGGCGCCGCCGGGGTCGCGTTCCGGGTCCAGGCGTGCGTGCCCGCGGTGGCGGTCATCGGGTGGCTCCTGCGGGGGTGGCGGCGTACTCGACGCTGTCGGCGGTCAGGGTCATGAAGGCGTCCTCGAGCGAGGAGCGCACCAGGGTCAGCTCGTGCAGCAGCAGGCCGGAGCGGCCGACCAGCTCGCCGACGGCGGCCGCGTCCCGGCCCTGCACCCGCAGCTCCCCACCGTGCGCGGCGACGTCCAGGCCCGCGCGGCGCAGCAGGGTGGCGACCTGGTCGTGCTGCGGGCTGCGGACCCGCACGTGGGAGGCGGCGTGCTGGGCGACGAACTCCGCCGTCGAGCAGTCGGCCAGCACCCGGCCGCGGCCGATGACGACGAGGTGGTCGGCGGTCAGGGCCATCTCCGACATCAGGTGGCTGGAGACGAACACCGTGCGGCCCTCGGCGGCGAGGTCGCGGGCGAGGGTGCGCACCCAGCGGATGCCCTCGGGGTCCAGGCCGTTGACCGGCTCGTCGAGCACGACGACCGGCGGGTCGCCGATCAGCGCGGCCGCGATGCCCAGGCGCTGACCCATGCCGAGGGAGAACCGGCCGACCCGCTGGTCGGCGACCGCGGTGAGCCCGACCAGGTCGAGCACCTCGTCGACGCGGGTCCGCGGGATGCCGTTGCTGGCCGCCAGCCAGCGCAGGTGGGCGCGTGCCGAGCGGCCCGGGTGCAGGGCGCGGGCCTCGAGCAGCGCACCCACCTCACGCAGCGGGGCGGGGAAGTCGGCGTAGCGGCGGCCGTTGACGGTGACGCTGCCCGAGGTCGGGCGGTCCAGGCCGAGGACCATCCGCATCGTCGTGGACTTCCCCGCGCCGTTGGGGCCGAGGAAGCCGGTCACCCGGCCGGGCTCGACGGTGAAGCTGATCCCGTCGACGGCGGTGCGGGTGCCGTAGGTCTTGGTGAGGCGGTGCGCGGCGATCACGGGGCCACCGGGCCGCGGGAGGTCGGGGAGGTCATGGCGTCGAGGCTCTCGGCCGCCGGTGCCCAGGGGTATCCGGGAACCCCCTGGACCGACCCTGATCGTCCCCCGATGCGGCGAGAGCGCCGATCTCGCCGTCAGGGGACCCGCTACGCCGAGCGGGGCAGGGCCGCCTCGGGGTGCAGCAGCCGGTGCAGCGCCACCGCGGCCTCCCGTCCGGCCCGGTTGGCGCCCACCGTGCTCGCCGAGGGGCCGTAGCCGACGAGGTGCACCCGCGGCTCCCCGGCCACGTGCGTGCCCTCCATCCGGATGCCGCCGCCGGGCCCGCGCAGACCGAGCGGCGCCAGGTGGCCCAGTGCCGCGCGGAAGCCGGTGGCCCACAGGACGGCGTCGGCGCGGACGGACCGCCCATCGTCCCACGCCACGCCGTCGGGGGTGAGCCGGTCGAACACGGGCAGCCGGTCGAGGACGCCGCGGGCGCGCGCCTCGCGCACCCAGGGCGTGACCACCAGCCCGGTGACGCCGACGACGCTGCCGGGGGAGCGGCCCTCGCGGACGGCCTCCTCGACCAGCGCGACCGCCGCCCGCCCCTCGTCGGGGCCGAACGGCTCCTCGCGCCACACCGGCGGGCGTCGGGTCACCCACGTGGTGTCGGCGACCTCGGCGATCTCCGCGAGCAGCTGCACGGCCGAGGCACCGCCGCCCACGACGACCACCGACTGCCCGGCGAACTCCGCGGCGCCCCGGTAGTCGACCGGGGTCAGCTGGCGGCCGCGGAAGACCTCCTGCCCCGGGTAGCGCGGCACGAACGGCCGGGTCCAGGTGCCGGTGGCGTTGACGACGGCGTCGGCGGTCCAGTTCCCGTCCGACGTCTCGACGCGGAAGCGGTCACCCCGAGTGCCGTGCTCTCTGGCCCGACTCCACGCCGCGGTCCGCTCCTCGCTCGCAGAACTCGCTGCGATGCTCCCTGCGGCTGTCCTCGGGCGGCGGACGGCGCGCACCCGGACCGGCCGCTGCACCGGCAGGGCGAAGCGCCGCTCGTACTGGGCGAAGTAGGCGGGGACCGCGTCGGCGGCCGGGACGTCGTCCCCTGCCGGCGGGAACGGCAGGCCGGGCAGGTCGTGCACGTGGTGGGTGCGGGCCAGCGTCAGGGAGGGCCAGCGGTGCTGCCAGGCGCCCCCGGCGCGCTCCTCGGCGTCCAGGACGACGAGGTCGAGCCCCAGCCGGGTCAGGTGGTGCGCCGCGCTCAGCCCGGCCTGACCGGCCCCGATGACCACGACCTCGACGTCCCTGCTCACGTGGGGGTCAACCGCGGCAGGCGCCCCCGGCTTCCGGCCCCAGCGGCGGAGGGACGACTCCGCGGCCGGTCGGTCGGGGAGGACGCGCGGGGCGAGGCCGAACGGCCCGCAACGCCGTTCTCGGGTCTTGCGGTTCTCTTGCGGTTGTCCGGCGGGTGCCCTGCGCAAGGGCCAGCAGAGTTCTCCTCGTCACCGGACGACGAGCAGCGAGGGCGTCGCTCGGTGGGACCGGCCCCGACCCGGGGCCCGAGGACAGCCGGCGACCCCATCGCACGGGGGGATGGAGCCGCCGGCGCACCGACCGGCGGCGTCGAGGGGGACGACGCCGCCGGGCACGACGACCGGCACCGCCGTGGGGGACGGCGGCGCCGGCCGGAACGGGGGACGACCGGGGCACCGGGGGAACGGTGCACCGGTCGGGCCGGGGACGCCGCGGGGGAACGGCGCACCCGGTCGCACGACGACCGGCACGACCGTGGGGGACGGGAGACCCGGTCGAGGGGGAACGCACGGGGCCGGCCGCGGGGGACCGCGGTCGGCCCCGCCGCGTGGATCCCGGCCGACCTGGGGGCCCGTGGCGGACGGTGCTCGTCCCGGTGCGGAGCGTCTTGAGCAACGGGGCGTGCTCTCCGTCCTGCACGGCTCCGGAATACGGGTTACGTTCGATCAGTGACACAGTGTGACGAGATCGTCCAGGCGGTCCGCCCGACCCGCACACGGACCGGAGGCCGCCGGCTCGACGAGTCGCGGGACGCCGCGATCGCCTCGGCCGTGGTCGAGGTGCTCGGCCGGTCCGGCTACGCCGGCCTGACGATGGACGCCGTCGCGATGGCCGCCGGGGTCGGCAAGGCCACCATCTACCGGCGCTGGTCGAGCAAGGCCGAGCTGCTGCTCAGCGTCATGGACGTGGTGGGCGCGCCGGTGCTGCAGGTGCCCGACACGGGCAAGCTCCGCGAGGACCTGGTCGCCGTCCTGGCCGGGGTGGTGGAGCTCTGCAGCGGGCCCTCGGGGCGGGCGATCCGCAGCCTGCTCGGCGCCGTCATCGACGACCCGGTGCTGCAGGAGGGCAACCGCCGCCTGCCGCTGGCCACCTGGGACGCCGCCTGGGAGACCGTCGTCGCCCGGGCGGTCGAGCGCGGCGAGATCCCGGCCGGCGCCGGCCAGTCGATCGCCGCGGAGGTGGGCCCGGCGGTGCTCGTGCTGCGCTGGCTGGTCACCGGGCGGCCGCTGGACCACGCCGTGGTGACCGACCTGGTCGACCGCGTCGTCCTGCCGCTGTTGCAGCGTCCGTAGCGCAGCGGGACCACAGCAGCGATGCTGTGGGCCGATCCCCGGGCGCCGGGGCGACGGGGGGTGGGCGCGTGAACCTGGAGAAGGTCGTCTTCGGGTTCTTCGTCCTGCTCGCCGCGACGCTGAACTTCGGCTTCTTCATCGGCGACATGCGCGACCCCGACCTGCACAACCCCTACGAGCTGTTCGCCGCGGTCGTCGTCAACCTCATCGCCCTCGTGCTGAAGTTCGGCGACCGCACGCAGATCGGCGCCGTGCACCTCGCGACCAGCCTGGTGGCGAGCCTCCAGCTGGTCGCGGCCGCGCTGATGTACGGCTACGCCGAGTACGTCTCGTCGGCCGGCATGAACGAGTCGTGGACGGCGAGCGTCGTGTCCTTCTCCGGCGGCGCGCTGCTGGCCAACGTCGTCTCCGTCGTCCTGCTGGTGATCGAGACCGTCTCCTTCCACCGCGGGTGAGCCGGAGGGCGCCGTGGGCAATCCGCTGCTGACGTTCTGGGCGCGCCGGAGCCGGCGCGAGGAGGAGGAACGGCGGGCCCGGCGCGCCCGGCTGCTGGCGGCCGCCGCGTCGGCCAACCGGGCCTCGGAGACGATCTTCCTCATCCTGCGGCGCATGCGGGCGCCGCTGATCGTGCTGGTCGCCATCTTCTCCGTCAGCGTGCTGGGCCTGACCCTGATCCCCGGTCAGGACGCCGAGGGCCGGCCCTTCGACATGGGGTTCTTCGACGCCATCTACGTCATGAGCTACACGGCCACCACGATCGGCTTCGGCGAGATCCCGTACCCGTTCACCTACAACCAGCGGATGTGGCTGACCATCTCGATCTACCTGACGGTGGTCGGCTGGGCCTACGCCATCGGCTCCCTGCTCGGCCTGCTCCAGGACCGGGCGTTCCGCTCGGCGCTGGCGCTGCAGCGCTTCACCCGCCGCGTGGCCCGGCTGTCCGAGCCGTTCGTCCTGATCGCGGGCTACGGCCGCGCCGGCGAGCTGCTCGGGCACTCGATGGACGCCCTCGGTCGCCGGGTCGTCGTCCTGGACCGCGACCAGGAGCGGATCGACGGTCTGGAGCTCGAGTCCTACCACGGCGACGTCCCCGGGCTGGCCGCCGACGCCCGGGACCCCGGGCACCTCGGTGTCGCGGGCCTGGACCACCCCTGCTGCGAGGCGGTCGTCGCGCTCACCGACGACGACGAGGCCAACCTCGCCGTCGTCATGACCACGGCCCTGCTGCGGCCCGACCTGCCGGTGATCGCACGGGCGACGACCCGCGTCATGGCCGAGCGCATGCGGGTGTTCGGCTCGCCCAGCGTGGTCAACCCGTTCGACCTGTTCGGCGACCACGTGCAGCTGGCGCTGCGGGCACCGGCGTCCTACCAACTGCTGACCTGGTTGGAGAGCGGGCCCGGGGCACCGCTGCCCGCGCGGGGCACGCCGCCGCGCGACGGCCGCTGGGTGGTGTGCGGCTACGGCCGGCTCGGCCGAGAGCTGACCGCGGACCTGCGCGCCGAGGGCATCGAGGTGACCGTCATCGACCCGAGCCCGCAGGACGACGCGGACGACGTCGTCGTGGCCGGCGGCTTCGAGCCCGACGTGCTGGGGACGGTGGGGCTCGAGGAGGCCGTGGGCTTCGTCGCCGGGACCGACAACGACATCACCAACCTCTCGCTGGTGGAGACCGCCCGGCGGGCCAACCCCCGCCTGTTCCTCACCGCGCGGCAGAACCGGCCGTCGAGCGCGCCGCTGTTCGCCGCGATGGAGCTCGACGCGCTGCTCGTCCCGACCGAGGAGATCGCGCACGAGGTCTACGCCCAGCTCTCGACGCCGTTGCTCTGGCGCTTCCTGCGCGAGATGCCGCAGCGCGGCGACACCTGGGCCGCGGACGTCGTCGACCGGCTCACCGCCCTGTGCGGCCAGCACCTGCAGGCGCTGTGGAAGGTGCGGCTCACGCCGCGGGAGGCCCCGGCCCTGGTGCCCTGGCTGGCGTCGGGCGAGGCGCGGCTGGGCGACCTGCTGCGCAACCCGGAGGACCGCGACGAGCCGCTGCACGCGGTGCCGCTGCTCCTCCTGCGCCGGGACGACGCCACGCTCGCGCCGGGCCCCGACGTTCCCCTGGCGCCCGATGACGAGCTCCTGTTCGCCGGGTGGCCGTCCGCCCGGCGGGCGCTGGAGCGCATCCTGATCGTGGACGCCGTCCGGGAGTACGTCGTCAGCGGTCGCCGGGTGCCGTCGGGCTGGCTCTGGCGCAAGGTGAGCGGCCCTCCGGCGGCCGCGGCCTCCGACGAGCAGCCGCGGCCGACCGCGCCCACGCCGTCCTGACGGCGGTACGGGGACCTCCCGGGCAGACCCCGCCGGTGCTTCACTGAGGGCCCGGGTCGCACGGCGAGGAGCCGCAGATGCACACGCTGACCGCACCGCTGACACCCCGGACCGTCCTTGCGGCCGAGCCCTGCGTGGCCGGTGACATCGGCCCCGAACGCCGGGAGATCGAGTGCGAGCCGGTGGCCGACCCGGCCCCCGCCGCGCCGAGCCCCGAACCCGTCCCGGCGGCACCCACCTCGGCGTGACGCTCCCGGTCCACCCCGGCGCGGACCCGCCGGCGCTGGTCCCGGGGGAGCTGCGGGGCTACCGGCGCTTCCGCCTGGCCGAGGACGGACTGCGCCCGCCGGTGCACGTCGGCGCCGGCCCCTGGAGCTGGCCGGTCGAGCACGCCCGCTGCATGGTGGACGAGGGGCACCTGCCGCCGGCGCGGGGGTGCGGCTGCGGCCTCTACGGCTGGTACCACCCCAGCCACACCGGCCTGGGGACCGGCTGGGGGGACGTGACCGCGGTGGTCGCCGCCCGCGGCCGGATCGTCCTGGGCGACACCGGTTTCCGCGCCGCCGCGGCCCGCGTCCTGGCCGTCAGCCTCCCTCGCCGCGCCCGTCTCTCCCGCCGGCGTCGCCGCCGCTGCGAGCGGCTGCTGGCCGAGCGCTACCCCGGGGTGCGCGTCTACCGGTCACGGCGGCGGATGCTGCGCCGGCACCCGCCCGAGGACCTGTCGGCCCTCGGCATCGCCGTCCGTGCCAGCCGCGCGCCGCGCTACGGCTGGACCGCGCTGGCCGTGTGGCTGGCCGGCGTCCTGGTGTTGTGCTCGGTCGCCGTGGTCCCGCGCCCGGTGCTGTTCGGGATCACCCCCGCCGGGTGGCTCGGGGCGCTCGTCTGCTTCGTCCTGTGGCAGGTGCTGCTGGGCTGGCTGGTGTCCCGGGCGTCCCCGCTGCCCGGTCAGGCGCCGCGGTAGGTGCCGACCGTCCAGAGGTTGCCGTCGGCGTCGCGGACGCCGAACTCGTGCGAGCCGTAGTCGGTGTCGTGCAGCTCCCGCAGCACCTCGACCCGGGCCAGGCCGCGGACGCGCTCCCAGGCGGCGTCGACGGTGGCCGGCTCGGCCGCCACGACGTAGACGCCCTGGGGTCCCAGGGCACCCCAGTCGCCGGGCTTGCCGCGGGTGCCGAACATGACGCCCCCGCCGTCCGGCCAGCGCGCCTCGGCGTGCACGACGGTGCCGTCCTCGTCGCGGTGGCAGGCGGTGACGGTGAAGCCGAGTCCCTCGGTGAGGAAGCGGACGCCGGCGTCGACGTCGGTGAAGCCGACGCTCGGCCAGACGGTGGGAGCAGGGGCGGTGGTCGTCGTCGCATCGGTCATGAGGGGGAGGGTGCCCCCTCGGCCGGGCCGCCGTCTTGGACGAACGGGAACTCCTCGCGCAACCACGTGCCGACGCTGCACCCGGCCAGCGCCCGCCACTCCCGGGCCAGGTGCGGCTGGTCGGCGTAGCCGCAGCGGACGGCGACCTCGGCCAGCGGCGGACGCCGCGGGTCGAGCAGCAGCCGGCGGGTGGCCTGGAACCGGGCGATCCGCGCCGCCTGCTTGGGCGGGACGCCGGTGGCCAGCCGGAACTGCTCGCTCAGGTGGCGCCGGCTCCAGCCGACGTGCGCGGCCAGGTCCTCGACCCGGCAGCGGCCGGCGCTGCGGTGCAGCACGCGCCAGGCCTCGCGCACCTCGGGCGGCACGGGCGCGACGTCCCCGCAGAGCCGGTCGAGCAGCGCCGCGTCGAGCCGGGCGAACCGCTCGCCCCAGCCGGGAGCCGCGGCCAGCTCGTCGACGAGCCGGTCCGCCGCCCGGCCGAGGACGTCGGCCAGGTCGACGGTGCGCTCGGCGAGCTCGGCCGCCGGCAGCCCCAGGAGGGCACCGGCAGCCAGCGGGGTGAGGGCGTACTGGAGGCCGTCCTGGGGCCGGGTGGCGTCGATGAGGGCCGGCCGGGTGTGCAGGCCCCCGACCACGGCGTGCGCGGCCACGGCGGGTCCGGTGCCGCTGACCCGCAGCGGTGCCGCCAGCTCGACGACCAGCGTGAGGTGGGCCGACGGCAGCCCGCGGTGCAGGCCCGTCGGCAGGGCGGGGGAGCGGTAGCCGTGCGCCGCCGCGACGAAGGGGCGCAGCGGCGCGGGGACGACGTGGCGCACGAGGGACACGGGACCTCCCTCCGCTGGTCGGCCGGTGGGGCGGCCATCCTGCCGCTCGTCCGGCGAGCTCGTCGACCCCGTCCCGGCCGGGTCGGGTCCGTCCGCGCTCGGGGTTCCCCTCGTGCCCGGAGACGTGCGTGGACGGCGCGCGCCGGTCAGGGGCCCGCGAGTGGCGAAGCGGCCCGTCCCGGGAGGGAGGAGCCGCTGGTCGAGAGTGGTGCGCCATCAGGGACTCGAACCCCGAACCCGCTGATTGAGAGTCGCACGTGTTGATCATTGTCGGCTGTGGACGGCAGTCGATGAGAAATCGCAGCTCAGGCCCACTGTTCGTCGATCCTCAGGGCTGAGGATCGTGGGTCGGCGTTGGCCACTTTCGACGAGTCTGATCACTTGGCCATGCAGCCGCCGTCGACGATCAGGCATTGGCCCGTCATGAAGTCCGAGGCGGCCGATGCGAGGAACAGCGCGGGTCCTCGGATCTCGCTGGCCGCGGCGACGCGCCCCATCGGGGTGAAGTCGGACACGGTGGCGACGAACTGGGGATCGCCGTACTCGCCGAACTCGGTGCGGTAGAAGCCGGGGCAGAACGCGTTGACCTGGATGCC
>DASQXT010000143.1:0-8756 GCA_035639575.1 Geodermatophilus sp. | reverse complement strand
GACGGCCTCGGCCCACGCCTGCCCGCCGCCCAGCTCCGCGGTGAGCTCCCGCGCGGCATCGGCCGAGCGGGTGTCGTTCCACAGCAGCGCCGGGCGGACCACCGCGCCGTCCTCGTCGAGGCAGACCATCCCGTGCTGCTGCCCGCCGACCGCGACGGCGGCGACGTCGCCGAGGCCGCCGGCCCCGTCGATCGCCGCCCGCAGCGCGGCCCGCCAGGCGGCCGGGTCGACCTCCGTGCCGTCGGGGTGCGGCGCCCGGCCCTCCCGCACGAGGGCGCCCGTCTCGGCGTCCCGGACCACGACCTTGCACGACTGTGTCGACGAGTCGACCCCGGCCACCAGCGTCATGACGGAGTGCCTACCGGACTCAGCGGGCGCCGAGCACGTGCTCGAGCATCAGCTGGTCGAGGCGGACCACGCCGGCACCGCGCCGCGCGACCGTCTCGGCGTCGAAGTCCTCGAACGCCGAGCGGTCGGCCAGCAGGTCCTCGAACGTCTCACCGTCGGCCAGCGTCGGCCGGCGCAGCTCGGGCACCCGCGCGGCAGCCAGCGCGTCGGCCACCTCCGGGTCGGCGCGGAAGGCCGCGGCCCGCTCCTTGAGCAGCAGGTAGGTCCGCATGTTGGCCGCAGCCGACCGCCAGACGCCGTCCATGTCCTCCGTGCGCATCGGCTTGTAGTCGAAGTGCCGGGGACCGTCGTAGGCCGGGCCGCCCTGCGGGCCGCCGTTCTCCAGCAGGTCCACGGTGCTGAACGCCTGCAGCAGGTCGCCGTGGCCGAACACCAGGTCCTGGTCGAACTTGGGCCCGTGCTGGCCGTTGAGGTCGATGTGGAAGAGCTTGCCCAGCCAGATCGCCTCGGCGATGCCGTGGGTGTAGTTCAGGTTCGACATCTGCTCGTGGCCGACCTCGGGGTTGATCCCGACCAGGTGGGCGTGCTCGAGCTTGTTGATGAAGGCGATGGCGTGCCCGATGGTGGGCAGGAAGATGTCGCCGCGCGGCTCGTTCGGCTTGGGCTCCAGGGCGAAGCGCAGGCCGTAGCCGCGGGCCTCGGAGTAGGCCGCGAGGGTGTCGATGGCCTCGGCGTAGCGGTCCAGCGCGGCGATCAGGTCCTTGGCGGTGTCGACCTCGGTGCCCTCACGGCCGCCCCACAGCACGTAGGTCCGCGCGCCCAGCTCCGCGGCCAGGTCCATGTTGCGCATGACCTTGCGCATCGCGAAGCGGCGGACCTCGCGGTCGTTGGCGGTGAGCCCGCCCTCCTTGAACACCGGGTGGGTGAACAGGTTGGTCGTCACCATCGGCACGACCAGGCCGGTCTCGTCCACGGCGGCGCGGAAGCGCTTGATGTGCTTGTCCCGCGCGGCGGTGTCGCTGCCGAAGGGGATCACGTCGTCGTCGTGGAAGGTGACGCCGTAGGCGCCGAGCTCGGCCAGCCGGTGCACGCTCTCCACCACGTCCACGGTGGGGCGGGTGGCGTCGCCGAACGGGTCACGGGCCGGCCAGCCGACCGTCCACAGGCCGAAGGTGAACCGGTCGTCCTTGGTGGGCTGCAGGGCGCTCATGGGATCTCCCTCGATCGGATTTGTTCTGCTGTAGAACATAAAGCAGTCCGGCCGCTAACCTCAAGGGGTGCGGACGACGGATCGGACCGGAGCACGGCAGTCGACGCTGCGCAGCTCCAACCTGGCCCTGGTCCTGCGCACGGTGTGTGCCGCCGACGGGCCGCTGTCCCGCGCCGACGTCGCCGCCCGCACCGGGACGACGCGGGCGACCGCCGCCCGGCTGGTCGACGAGCTCGTCGCCGGCGGACTGCTCGACGAGGGCGAGCGGCTGGCGCTCCCCCGGCGCGGCCGCCCCGCGACCCCGCTGCTGCCGGGCGCCCGGATCGGCGCCCTGGGCCTGCAGGTGGATGCCGGGCTGCTCGCCGCTCGGGTGCTCGACCTGCGTGGGCGGGTCGTCGCCGAGCACGTGGAGGACGCCGACCTGGTCGGCAGTGACCCGGCCCGCACGCTGGCCCGGCTCGGCTCGCTGACCACGGCGCTGCTGGGCGGCCCGGCCGGGGAGCTGCGGCTCGCGGGGGCCGGGCTGGCGCTGCCCGGACTGGTGGACGGCGGGGTGCTGCTGCGCGCGCCGAACCTCGGCTGGTCCGACGTCCCCGCCGTCGACCTGCTGGCCGCGCACCTGCCCGGAGGGCTGCGTCCGGTGCCGGGCAACGAGGCCGACCTGGCCGCGCGCACCGTGGCCGAGACCGCGCCCGGGCGCCCCGGCGCGCTGCGCGACTTCCTCTACGTCTCCGGGCAGATCGGCATCGGCGGCGCCGCCGTCCTCGGCGGGCGGGTGTTGACCGGCAGCGCCGGCTGGGCCGGCGAGGTGGGGCACGTCTGCGTGGACCCCGACGGGCCGGTCTGCCGCTGCGGCTCGACCGGCTGCCTGGAGCAGTACGCCGGACGGCACGCGCTGCTCGACGCCGCCGGGCTGCCGCGGGACACCCCGCCGGCGGAGGTCGTCGCCCGTGCCGGGGACGCCGAGGTGCGGCGCGTCCTCGACGCCGCGGCCCGCGCGCTGGGCGTGGCGCTGGCCGGCGTCCTCAACGTGCTCGACCTGCCGGCCGTCGTCCTCGGCGGGCACCTGGCCGCGCTGGCCGAGCCGCTGCGCCCGAGGCTGGAGGAGCTGCTGGGCCGGCGGGTGCTGTCGGCGCGCTGGCGCCGCCCGGTGGTCGAGGCCGTTCCCGGTACGCCGGCGGCAGGTGCGACCGGTGCGGCGCTGCGGGCGCTGGACGGCGTGCTCGCCGACCCGGTGCGCTGGGTCCCCTAGAGACCCACGGCCTCCTGGAGGGCGCCGACCTCGGCGCGGGTCAAGCGGCGGATCGACCCGCTGCGCATGCGCTCGAGCTTGACCGGCCCGACGGCGGTGCGGGTGAGCCGGGACACCGGGAGCCCGACGTGCGCCAGCAGCCGCCGCACGATGTGCTTGCGCCCCTCGTGCAGCACCACCTCGACGACCGACTGGCCGGCGTGGGTGTCGACGACGCGGAAGGAGTCGACCCTCACCGGGCCGTCCTCGAGCTCGACGCCGGCGCGCAGCCGACGGGCCAGGTCGCGCGGGATCGAGCCGGACACCTGCGCCAGGTAGGTCTTCCTCACCTCGTAGGAGGGGTGTGCCAGCCGGTGGGCCAGCTCGCCGTCGTTGGTGACCAGCAGCAGGCCCTCGGTGTCCTGGTCCAGCCGGCCGACGTGCACCAGGCCGGGTGCGAGGTCGCCGACCATGTCGCCGACGCATGCGCGGTTGCGGTCGTCGCTCATCGCCGTGATGACGCCGGCGGGCTTGTTGAGCGCGTAGGTGACCCGGTCGTCGCGCAGCTCGATGCGGACGCCGTCGACGGCGATCTTGTCCCGCTCCGGGTCGACGCGCATGCCCTGCACGGTGACCGTCCGGCCGTTCACGCTGATCCGGCCCTGGTCGACCATGTTCTCCACGACCCGGCGCGAGCCGACCCCGGCGCGGGCGAGGACCTTCTGCAGCCGCTCCCCCTCCGCCGCGGCGTCGCTGCGGGCGCGGTCGCGGTCACCGGGGTGGACCGGGGCGAGCTCCATGTCCTCCGCCCAGCCCTCGCCGGGGCCGGAGGTGGTGTCGTCGTGCGGGGCGGTGTCCATCCGCTCCAGTCTCCCACCCGGCGTCCCGTCGTCCCGCGCGGTCGCCCGGCAGGCCGCCGAGCCCGACTCCCGCGCCGGTCCTGCCGCTCTCGCGCGGTTGCCGCAGCGCGAGGGCGCGGGGAACCGCGTGAGAGTGCCCGGACTGCCGGCGTTCCCCCTCAGGCGTCGGGGTGCTCGTCCAGCACGGACGAGGTCTCGGGCAGCAGCGGCCCCAGCTCGGGCAGCTCGTCGAGGCTCTCCAGCCCCAGCCGCTCGAGGAACAGCGGGGTGGTCGCGTACAGCCCGCCGCCGCTGTCGGGGTCGGTGCCGACCTCGGAGACCAGGCCGCGGGAGACGAGCGTGCGCATGACGCCGTCCACCCCGACGCCGCGGATCGCCGACACCCGCGCGCGGGTCACCGGCTGGCGGTAGGCGATGACGGCGAGGGTCTCCAGCGCCGCCTGCGTGAGCCGGCTGCGCTGCCCGTCGACGAGGTAGCGCTCGACGACGCCGGCGTGCTCCTCGCGGGTGTAGAGCCGCCAGCCCTCCCCCACCCGGCGCAGCGTGATGCCGGCGCCGCGGTGGTCGTAGTCCTCGGCGAGCTCGGCCAGCAGGGTCCGCACCCGCGGTACGGGGCAGCGCAGTGCGCCGGCCAGCGTGACCTCGTCGACCGGGGTGTCGACGACGAACAGCAGCGCCTCCAGCCCGCCACGGAGCGCCGCCGGGTCGAGGTCGGGCTCCGGCTCGTCCTCGGGCTCCGGTCCGGGTTCGGGCTCGCGGAGCGGGACGGCGGCGACCGGCGGGGCCAGGGGCGCGGGCTCCTCGACCGGGGCGGGCTCGGCCGCGGCGGCCGGGCGCTCGGCGACCCGGGCGGCCAGCTCCGCGGCGACGGCGTCCCAGGTGGCGGGGTCGGCGCCGTCGCGCTGCTCGGCCTCCTCGCGGGTGGCGGCGAGCTCCGCGGCCAGCGCGTCCCAGGAGATCGGCGGCCGCTCCTCGCTCACGTGTACTCCTCGCTGGCGCTCGTCGTCCCCGCGAGCGGCGCTGCTGCGTTCCTGCGTGACCTCGCGAGCTCGCTCACGTGTACTCCCCGTCTATGAGCAGCTCGGTCCCGGCGCCCGCGCCGCCGACCCAGCGCACGTGCAGTTCACCGAGCGGGGTGAGCTGCTCGAACACCACCCGCTGCTGGCGGTAGAGCTCCAGCAGGGCGAGGAAGCGGGCCACCACCTCGAGGGTGTGCTCGCAGTCGGCGGTCAGCGCCCGGAAGCTCGCCGTCCCGGCCTCGAGGAGCTGGTTGCGCACCAGCAGGAGCTGCTCGGAGACGCTCACCGGGGGCGCGTGCAGGTGCGAGACGCCGACCGTCGGCGGCACCTTGGGGGTCAGCGCCCGGGTGGCCAGCGCGGCGAACTGCTCGGGGGTGACGCCGAGCAGCACCTCGGGCAGCAGCTCGGCGAAGCGCGGCTCGAGCGCGACGTCACGGGGGTACCGGCGGACGGCGTCGGCCTCCCGCTCGCGCAGGAACGCGGCGGCCTGCTTGTAGGCGCGGTACTGCAGCAGCCGGGCGAAGAGCAGGTCGCGGGCCTCGAGCAGCTCGAGGTCCTCGTCGTCCTCCACCTCCGCGGCCGGCAGCAGCCGGGCGGCCTTGAGGTCGAGCAGGGTGGCGGCGACGACGAGGAACTCGCTGGCCTGGTCGAGGTCGAGGTCGTCGCCGAGCGCGTTCAGGTGCGCGATGAACTCGTCGGTCACCTGCGACAGCGCGATCTCGGTGATGTCGAGCTCGTGCTTGCCGATCAGCTGCAGCAGCAGGTCGAACGGGCCCTCGAAGTTCGTCAGCCGGACGGTGAACCGCCCGCTGCCGACCTCCGGCGCGCTCGTCGCTGTCACACGGTCAGCTTAGGAGCGGTCACCGACGGTGCCGGACACCGCGATGGGCTACTTCTTCAGGCGCTGGACCAGCACCGAGTCCTCGCCCCGCTCGGCGAGGTCGGCGAGCAGCACGTTGATCGCCTCGCGGACGATCCGCCCCCGGTCCGCGGCCACCCCGTGCTGGCCGCGCAACGTCAGCCGCGCGCTCTCCAGCGCCAGCAGCTCCTCGGCGGAGATGTAGACGGTGATCTTCTCGTCGTGCTTGACGCGCTCGCTGCGCTGCGCCTTGCCGCGGGTGGGCCGGACCGGCGTCACGGCCGGCGCGGGCTGGCGGAAGGACGCCAGCGGGTCGGCGTCGTCCGCACCACCGGGGACCAGTGTCAGCGGCGGGACCGGCTCGGCCGTCTCCTCGCCCCGGCGGGCGGCCCCGCCGCGTAGCGCCGGCGAGCTGACCGTGGCGCTGATGCTGGGCAGCTCGGTGACCTCCGGCGCCGGGGCGGCGTCGGTGCGGCGGAACAGCTCCGCCGCGCCCGGCAGGGTCGGACGGCGGGTCACGCCGCCACCTCGCCGGCGCCCGGCGGCTGCGCGCCCCGGGGTGCTGCGCCTCCGTGTGATCCCGCGAGCTCGATCACAGTGCCAGGACCTCCTTGGCCAGGTCGCGGTAGGCCGACGCGCCCGAGGACGTCGGCGCCCAGGTGGTGATCGGCTGGCCGGCGACCGTGGTCTCCGGGAAGCGCACGGTCCGCTGGATGACGGTCTGGAACACGGTGTCGCCGAAGGCCTCGACCACCCGGCTGAACACCTCGCGGCAGTGCACGGTGCGCGCGTCGTACATCGTGGCGAGGATCCCGGAGATCTCCAGCTCGGGGTTGAGCCGCTCCTTGACCTTCTCGATGGTGTCGACCAGCAGGGCCACGCCGCGCAGCGAGAAGAACTCGCACTCCAGCGGGATCACCACGCCCTGGGCGGCGGTCAGCGCGTTGACCGTCAGCAGGCCCAGTGAGGGCTGGCAGTCGATGAGGATGTAGTCGTACTCGTCGCGGACGTCGGCCAGCACGCGCAGCAGCGTCTGCTCACGCGCCACCTCGCTGACCAGCTGCACCTCGGCGGCCGACAGGTCGATGTTGCTGGGCACCAGGTCCAGGCCGGGGATGTCGGTGGACACCCGCACGTCCTTGAGCGAGGTGCGCCGCTCCATGAGAGCGTTGTAGACCGTCCGGTCGAGGTTCTGCGCCGGGACGCCGAGGCCCACCGACAGCGCCCCCTGCGGGTCGAGGTCGATGAGCAGCACCTTGCGGCCGTACTCGACCAGCGCGGCACCCAGGTTGATGGTCGACGTCGTCTTGCCGACGCCGCCCTTCTGGTTGCACATCGCGATGATCCGCGCGGGGCCGTGCTGCGTCAGGGGCTTGGGGTCCGGCAGCCGGCGCATGCGCGCGCGGGCCGGGTCCAGCCGCGGGGCGGCGGCACCCATCTCGGGCTCGGGGTCGGTCGGGAGCGCGAAGGCCTGGCCGGCCGCGTCCCCTCGGATCGCCATCGCTGTCGTGTCCTCCACCTCGTGCCCGTTCCGGCGGTCGCCGGGTGCGGTCAGCCGTTCTGCCGCGCGGGATGCACCGACGGTAAGGAGATCGCCACGTTCCACCGAGGAGGCACGCCGCATGTCGTGTCGACTTGGCGACCCGTGCCAACACAGGCGTCGCACCCGACCGGAAGTGCTGGCAGAAGACGCCGAGAAACCCCGGGGACGCCTGTCAGGTGAACGCGCGCGGGTGGCTGCTGGCGTACACCTCACGCAGCCGGTCGACGGTGACCAGTGTGTAGACCTGCGTGGTGGTCACCGAGGCGTGGCCGAGCAGCTCCTGGACGACGCGGACGTCCGCGCCACCGTCGAGCAGGTGGGTGGCGAAGGAGTGCCGCAGCGTGTGCGGCGACACCTCCGCCGTCAGGCCGGCCCGCTCCGCCGCCGTCCGCAGGATGGCCCAGGCGCTCTGCCGCGACAGCGAGCCGCCGCGCGCGTTGAGGAAGAGCGCGCCGCCGCGCACGCCGGTGCGGCCGGCGGCCGCCAGCGCCGGACGGGCGCGCACCAGGTAGTCCTCGACCGCCTGCAGCGCGTAGGACCCCACCGGCACGATCCGCTGCTTGCCGCCCTTGCCCGCCAGCCGCACCACCGACTGGCCGCGGTCGAGGTCGTCGACGGCCAGCCCGACCGCCTCGGAGATCCGGGCCCCGGTGCCGTACAGCAGCTCGAGCAGCGCCCGGTCGCGCAGCCCGCGCGGCCCCTCCAGGGCGGCCGCGGCCTCGATCAGCGCGACCACCGACTCCACCGGGATCGCCTTGGGCAGCCGCCGCGCCGGCGCCGGCGGGCGCACCTCGTGCGCGACGTCGTCGGACACCAGCCCGTCGAGCAGCGCGAACCGGTGCAGCCCCCGGACGGCGACCACCGCGCGCGCCGCCGACGTCGCCGACAGCGGCGGGTGGTCGTCGTCCCCCTGCCGGAGCGCGGCGAGGAACCCGGCGACGTCGGACTCGGCCACCTCACCGAGCCCGCGGACGCCGCCGGCGTCGAGGAACCCGGTGTAGCGGCGCAGGTCGCGGCGGTAGGCCGAGACGGTGTTGGCCGACAGCCCGCGCTCCACGGTGAGGTGGTCGAGATAGCCGGCCACCACCCGCTCGATCGGCGACCTGGTGGCGGTGGCGGTCAGCGGAGCACCTCCTCGCGGGGGACGGCGGTCATCCCGTGCGCCTCGGCGACCTCGGGCAGCACCACCTGCCCGGAGACGACGTTGACGCCGTGCGCCAGCGCCGGGTCCGAGGCGACGGCGGCCGCGGTGCCCTCGTTGGCCAGCGCCATGACGTAGGGCAGCGTCACGTTGGTCAGCGCGTGCGTCGAGGTGTTGGGCACCGCGCCGGGCATGTTGGCCACGCAGTAGAAGACCGAGCCGTGCACGCGGAACGTCGGGTCGTCGTGCGTGGTGGGGCGGGTGTCCTCGAAGCAGCCGCCCTGGTCGACGGCGATGTCCACGAGCACCGACCCGGGCTTCATCCGCGACACCAGCTCGTTGCTGACCAGCGTGGGCGCCTTCGCGCCGGGCACCAGCACCGCCCCGATGACCAGGTCGGCGTCGAGGACGGCGCGCTCGACCTCGTAGGCGTTGGAGGCCACCGTCTGCAGGTGCCCCTGGTAGATGCGGTCGGCGGCGCGCAGCTTGTCGATGTCCCGGTCCAGGACGACGACCTCGGCCTGCATGCCCAGCGCGATCGCGGC
>DASQXT010000142.1:0-5070 GCA_035639575.1 Geodermatophilus sp. | reverse complement strand
GGGCAAGAAGAAGAAGTCGGTCCTCGACGCGGAGTTCGTCGGCTTCGAGGCCGGGATGAAGGAGCGCGGCTACTCCGACGCGGCGATCAAGACGCTGTGGGACATCCTCGTCCCGTTCGCCGACTACGCGTTCAACAAGGCCCACTCGGCCGCCTACGGCCTGGTGTCCTACTGGACCGCCTACCTGAAGGCCAACTACCCGGCCGAGTACATGGCCGGGCTGCTCACCAGCGTCGGCGACGACAAGGACCGCCGGCCGATCTACCTGGCCGAGTGCCGGCGGATGGGCATCAAGGTGCTCCCGCCGGACGTCAACGAGTCGTCCTGGGACTTCACCGCCGTCGGCACCGACATCCGCTTCGGTCTGGCGTCGGTGCGCAACGTCGGGCACAACGTCGTCGACTCGATCCGGCGGGCCCGCGAGGAGAAGGGCGCCTTCAAGGACTTCGCGGACTTCATGCGCAAGATCGACACGGTGGCCTGCAACAAGAAGGTCATCGAGTCCCTGGCCAAGGCCGGGGCGTTCGACTCCCTGGGCCACTCCCGGCAGGGCATCGTCGCCGTCCACGCCCAGGCCGTCGACTCGGCGATGGCGCTCAAGCGCAAGGAGGCCGAGGGGCAGTTCGACCTGTTCGGCAGCTTCGGCGACGAGGGCGACGACGACCCGTTCAGCGGGGCGCTGGACATCACGATCCCCACGGCGGACTGGTCGAAGTCCGAGCGACTGGTCTTCGAGCGCGACATGCTCGGCCTCTACGTCTCCGACCACCCGCTGCACGGGGTGGAACACGTGCTGGCGGCCAACGCGGACACGCCGATCGCCGAGATCAACGCCGGCGGTGTGGAGGACGGCGCCAACGTCACCATCGCCGGCATCCTCACCTCGGTCGCCCCGCGCACCAACAAGCAGGGCGCGCCGTGGGCCATCGCGACCCTCGAGGACCTCGAGTCCGGCATCGAGGTGCTCTTCTTCCCGAAGACGTGGGCGGAGGTCTCGGAGAAGGTCGTCCGCGACCAGATCGTCGTGGTCAAGGGCCGGATCAGCCGCCGCGACGACCAGCCCTCGCTGTTCGGCTCCGAGGTGACCATCCCCGAGCTCACCGAGGGGGCGCGCGGCCCGGTGCTGGTCTCGATGGCGGCGGCCCGCTGCACCCCGCCGGTCGTCGAGCGGCTGCGTGAGGTCCTGGGCAGCCACCCGGGGACGACCGAGGTCCACCTCAAGCTGCTCAACGGCGGCCGGGAGACCGTGCTGCGGCTCGATCAGGGCCTGCGGGTGCGGCCGAGCACGGCGCTGATGGGGGACATCAAGGCGCTGCTGGGCCCGACGAGCGTCGCCCTGCTGTGAACGAGGACGCCGTCCTCATCACGCGCGAGCTCGGGTGAGCCCCGGGACGGGGCCCCTGCTGCCGCCCACGCCTGGCAGGCTCGGTGTGGGGGCAGCAGGGCGCCGGTCGGGTCAGCCGGGGTCGGCGCCGGGCCGGACGGCGGCGCGGCTCAGGTGCGCCAGCATCGCCAGCAGCGTCGCGCCCCACGCGGCCAGCGCGATCCAGATGCCCACGGCACCCACCGCACCGACCAGCGGCAGGTCGTCGACGCGGCCGAGCGACGTGCCGGCGACGGCGTACATGCCCAGGGGGAAGACGATCGCCCACAGCGAGGACTCGTAGACCAGGGGCACCCGGTGCACCCGGTGTCGCCACCACCCGGCCGCCACGAGGACGGGGATCAGCCAGGTCCCGAAGGCCCACAGGAGGACCGCGACACCGGCGATCAGCCCGCGGGTCGCCTCGACCATGGGGGAGGGGCGCAGGTCCACGATCCGCGCACCGGCGAGGACGCTGATGGCGGTGGCGCCCATCGCGATCCAGTACGGCGGGGTCAGGTCGGTCGCCCGCAGGTCGTACACCAGCAGCCGGGCGGCGACCAGGACGCCGACCGCCGCGTACAGGAAGACGCCGACCGACCAGGAGAACACCGCGGTCGCGGCCAGGGCGTCGCGCAGGCCGGGCACCTCCGGCTCCAGGGTCGCGGCGGAGACGGCCATCGACTGCACGGCCACCACCCAGGTGAACCAGGTGCCGTCCGCGGCCCCGAGCACCGGGTGCGTGTGCCGGACCGTGACCGCGGTCCACGGGATCACGTAGCCCAGCACGAGCCACGCCAGTCCGGCGACCGCCAGCAGGACCAGGGCCACGGCGTGGTGGCCGTCCGCGGCCACGCGGACGCCCAGGACGTTGCTGCCCGCGATGAAGGTGAAGAAGCCGAAGCCGCGGTTGGGGTCCGCCAGGTCCGCGCGCACCGCATCGCGGTGCGCCAGCACCCGCCACCCGCTGAGGACGACCAGCACCCCGTAGGAGACGCCGCACACCAGCAGGAGGAGCACCGACAGGAGGTGGTGCCCGTACTGGTCCAGCCCGACGGAGACGATGCCGCTGGCCATGACCAGGGCGAAGTAACCCGGCGCCAGCCGCCGCGCGGCCTCGTCCAGTCGGCGAGCCGCTCCCGCGCTGCTCACGGGCGGAAGGCTACTGACCACCGCGCCGACGCTCCCGTCGTCGGCCGGGGACCGCTCGCAGGCGCACGGCCACCACCGCCGGACAGGGGGTGGCAGCGGCCGGGACGGCCGACGCGGTTCACTGGGGTCGTGGACAGCACCTCCGCAGCCGCTCCTGCCGGGCCGCCGCCCGTCACCCCTGCCCGTCGGGGAGCCGGGGCCCGGTGGCCCGGGCGGGCCGAGCTGCGCGCCGACCTGCGCGGTTCACTCGTGCTGGTCGGCTTGCTGCTGCTGGCGGGGGTGGCCGCCGGACTGCTGTGGTGGGCGCTGGCGCCGCGGGCGACCTTCGAGGTGACCGCGGACGGCGTGGTCCCCGTCGGGCACCCGTCGGCCGAGCTGCCCTTCGCCGACGACGGCGTCCTCACCCTCGTGCTGGCCGGCCTCGGGCTGGTGGCCGGGCTGGTCGCCTGGCGCCTGCGACGCCGGCGCGGGGTCGCCACCGTGCTCGCGCTCGCCCTCGGCGCGGTGCTGGCGTCGGTCGCCGCCTGGCAGCTGGGTGAGCTGCTCGGCGCCGGCCCCTCCCCGGCCGAGCTCGCCGCCGTGGGCACCCGCGTGATCACGCCGCTGCGGCTGCGCTCGCCCGCGGCGCTGGCGGTGGCGCCGTTCCTCGCCGTCCTGGGCTACGTGGTCTGCACGCTGCTCAGCGCGTCCGAGGACCTGGACCGGCCCGATCCGGTCCCGGTCGTCCCGCACGCCGGCCGCCCGGTGCCCGAGGCCACCGCCGCCGAGGACGCGCTGAGCTCGTAGCCGCCGCCCGCGGGGAGCCACCCCTCAGGGCCCACCGGCCCGTCCGGCCCCGTCCAGGGGCCCGCCCAAGCCTGCGGGGGGGGGCTTCTTCAGTTGACGCTGCGCGGGCCGGTGAAGCTCTGCAGCGGCGCGGGCACCGCGCCGATCGTCTCCAGCAGGGTCAGCTCGCGGCGCAGCAGCCGGGACTCGGTCTGCAGCCGCCGGCGGGTGGCGGACTCGGCCAGCAGCTCCTGCCGGTCCTCGGTGCTCAGCAGCGCCGCCGAGGCCACCAGGTAGGACAGCGCCCGCGGTTCGCCGGAGACGGCCTCGAGCAGCTCGGAGGTGTCGGCCTCCTCACCGTCGACGTCCCCGGTGAGGGTGGCCACGGCGGTGACGTAGCGGCCGAACAGGTCGCCGACCCCGCGCACCAGCACCTCCATCGAGCCGCGCGCGACCTCCGACACCAGGTCCTCGTGCTGCGGGTCGGCCGGCCACCCGCCGGGCGAGGTCAGGCCCTCCTGGTCGCCGGCGGCCTCCTCGGCGGCCTCCTCCTCGGCCAGCCACTCGACCTCGGCCTGCAGGTAGGGCGGCTCCTCGCCGACGAGGAGGTCGAGCAGCCGGAAGCGGTCGCCGCCGACGGTGATGATGCGGAACCCGCCGTCCGGCTGGGGCCGCACGGTCTGCAGCGTCGCGGTGCAGCCGACGTCGTAGAGGGCCTCGGCCGGGGCGACGTCCTCGACCTCCCAGCCCTGCCGGATGGCGACCACGCCGAAGCGGCGGGTGCTGCCCTCCGGACGCTCCAGCAGGTCGCGCACCAGCCTCCGGTAGCGCGGCTCGAAGACCTGCAGCGGCAGGACCACCCCGGGGAACAGCGGCGTCCCCAGCGGGAAGAGCGGGATGACGTCCACGGCAGGCGAGCCTACGGGTGGGCCCGGTCGCCGGACGGGACAGCACGCCGGGCCGTCTCCCGCCGGTGGCTACCCTGGGGTGTTCCGTCCCCGCACCGGAGGTCCGCCCGTGCTCGCCCGCATCGACCTGCGTGGATCCGCCCTGCCGGGGGTGCGTGAGCTCGCCGGCCTGCTGCCCCGCGCCGCCACCGACATCGACTCGGTGCTGGCCACGGTCCGGCCGCTGTGCGAGGACGTGCGGCTGCGCGGCGCCCAGGCCGTCCGCGAGATCACCGCCCGGCTCGACGGCGTCGACCTCGAGGACTTCGCCGTTCCGCAGGAGGCGATCGACGCCGCGCTCGCCGGCATCGACCCGGCCGTCCGCGCCGCCCTCGAGGAGGCGATCGCCCGCGTCCGGAGGGTGCACGCCGACCAGCGTCGCACCGACGTGACCACCGACGTCGTCCCCGGCGGCACGGTCACCGAGCGCTGGGTGCCGGTGCGCCGCGTCGGCCTCTACGTGCCCGGTGGGCTGGCGCCGCTGCTGTCGAGCGTCGTGATGAACGTGGTCCCCGCGCAGATCGCCGGTGTCGGCTCCATCGCCGTCGCCTCGCCTCCGCAGCGCGACCACGGCGGGCTGCCCGACCCCGGCGTGCTGGCCGCCTGCGCACTGCTCGGCGTCACCGAGGTCTACGCCGTCGGCGGGGCGCAGGCGATCGCCGTCTTCGGCTACGGCGCCGGCTCCTGCGAGCCGGTCGACATGGTCACCGGGCCCGGCAACGTCTACGTGACGGCGGCCAAGCGGCTGCTGCGCGGGCTCATCGGCATCGACTCCGAGGCCGGCCCGACCGAGGTGGCGATCCTCGCCGACGAGACCGCCGACCCGGTGCACGTCGCGGCCGA
>DASQXT010000141.1:0-5101 GCA_035639575.1 Geodermatophilus sp. | reverse complement strand
GTACGAGCAGATGGCCGAGCGCGACGCCGACTTCTACGAGCGGCTGGAGAAGGCCGGCTTCCGGCACGACTGGGGCGACGACGGCTCCGGCCTGTTCATGAAGTACCTGCGCCGCGGCTCGGGCTACTACATCGACGTGGGCGCCGCCGACCTCGTGGCCAACGGCGAGGTGAAGCTGGCGCACGGGCAGGTCGACCACCTCACCGAGGACTCCGTCGTCCTCGAGGACGGCACCGAGCTGCCCGCCGACCTCGTCGTCTACGCCACCGGATACGGGTCGATGAACGGCTGGGCGGCCGACCTCATCTCCCCGGAGGTCGCCGACAAGGTGGGCAAGGTGTGGGGCCTGGGCTCGGACACCACCAAGGACCCGGGTCCGTGGGAGGGCGAGCAGCGCAACATGTGGAAGCCCACCCAGCAGCAGGCGCTGTGGTTCCACGGCGGGAACCTGCACCAGTCACGGCACTACTCGCTGTACCTGGCGCTGCAGCTCAAGGCCCGGTACGAGGGCATCCCCACCCCGGTGTACCGCCTGCAGGAGGTCCACCACACCTCCTGAGCGGGACCGCCCCGGTGATCAGGTCACCTGGTCACCGGGGCTCCTGGCTCACCACCGGTCGCGAGCCTGGAGCCGGACCGGTGACGCCGGACGGCGCCACCCCGGGTCAGGCGGCGGCGCCGTCCCGGCGGGCGTGGGCGGCGGCGACGACGTGCGGCACCAGCGCCTGGGCGATGTGCGCGTAGCCGGCCGACGACGGGTGGAAGCGGTCGGCGGAGAACAGCGCCGGATCGGTGCCGAAGGCCGCGGCCACGGCGTCGGAGACGGCGGCGACCATCGCGCCGTTCGCGCGGGCGACGGCGGCCTGCTCCCGCTGCAGCTGCCGCGAGGCGCTCCGCACCAGCGGCCGGAGTGCCGGCGGTACCCACGGCACGGTGGACATGTCCGGCGCCGGGACGACGACCACGTCGGTGTCCGCGGCACGGAGCCCGGCCAGCGCGCTCGCCAGGGCCGCGGCGGCCTGGGCCGGGGGTACCAGCCGCGCCAGGTCGTTGGCGCCGACCACCACCACCGCGAGGTCGACGTCCAGCGCCGCGGCCCGGCGGACCTGCGCGGCCAGGTCGCGCGACGCCGCCCCGGGGACGGCGAGCACGGACAGCTCGACGTCGTAGCCGGCGTCGGTCAGGGCGGCGGCCAGGCGCGGGCCGAGCGCGTCGCCGGGGCCGGCGGCACCGGAGCCGTACGCGAGGGAGTCACCGAGCAGGGCGAGTCGCAGGGGCTCGCCGGGAGCGTGCGGGGAGCGGGGGGCAGGGGGGTCCTTCACCACGGTTCGGACAACACCGGCGCACGCACCGCCATGCCCGCCCCCCGGACGCAGCAGGGCCCGGCCGGGGTGCCCGGCCGGGCCCTGCTACGAATATCGTGACGTGCTGGAACGGCCACCCTTCAGGGTCCCGCGCCGAGCCTGCGAGGCGTGGGGGGAAGGGTGGTCCTTCATCAGGCCTTCGGGCCGCCGGCGGCGTAGACGACCTGGCCGGAGACGAAGCCCGCGCCCTCGCTGACGAAGAAGGACGCCAGGTTCGCGATGTCCTCGGGCTGGCCGACACGCTGCACCGGGATCTCCTTGGCGGCGTAGGCGATGAAGTCCTCGAACGCGACGCCCATCCGGTCCGCGGTCGCCTTGGTCATCTCGGTCTGGATGAAGCCGGGGGCGATGGCGTTGGCGGTGACGCCGAACTTGCCCAGCTCGATCGCCAGGGTCTTGGTGAAGCCCTGCAGACCGGCCTTCGCGGTGGCGTAGTTGGCCTGGCCGCGGTTGCCCAGCGCCGAGGTGCTGGACAGGTTGACGATCCGGCCCCACTTGGCGTCGATCATGTGCTTCTGCACCGCGCGGGTCATCAGGAAGGCACCGCGCAGGTGCACGTGCATGACCGTGTCCCAGTCGGCCTCGGTCATCTTGAACAGCATGTTGTCGCGGATGACGCCGGCGTTGTTGACCAGCACCGTCGGGGCGCCCAGTTCGGCGGCGACGCGGCTGACCGCGGCCTCCACCTGCTCGGCGTCGCTGACGTCGGCGCCGAGGGCCACCGCACGACCGCCGGCCGCCTCGATGGCCTGCACCGTCTCCTTGCCCGCGGCCTCGTCCAGGTCGAGCACGCCCACGGCGAACCCGTCCTGCGCCAGCCGCTTGGCGACGGCCGCACCGATGCCGCGCGCGGCCCCGGTCACGATCGCCACGCGGGCGCCGGTGCTGTTCGACTCGCTCATCTGTTGTCCTCTCCGATCCTGCGCCGTCCGGTGCGCTGGAGCACACGGTACGGATCCGGATCGCGGACCTACCGGTGGGTAGCCCCCGCGTGTCCCGCGGACGGCGGGCGCCGCGGAGACCGGCCTGGTCAGGGCCAGGTACTGGCGACGACGATGCCGGCGACGGCGAGCTGGACGGCGGCGAGCACCAGGCTCGCGGGGTGGAAGGCCACCTCGGTCACGTGCTGGCCGAGCTTGCCCGGGGTCAGCAGGTCGAGCACCACGAAGGCGATCCCCTGCAGCACCACGCCGAGCACGCCGAAGACGACGGTGTAGAGCAGCGCCGAACCGAAGCCGCTCGTCGCGTTGGTCCAGATGGCGCTGAAGATGATCAGTCCCTGGGCGAGGAACCCGGCGGCCAGCACGATGCCGGCGTTGACCGACCGCTGATCGTGGATGTGCCGGCCGAGGCGACCCGGCGTGAGCAGGTCCAGGACGACGAAACCGAGGGTCAGCAGCACGATGCCGACCCCGGTGTAGGCGACGGCGTAACCGATGCTGGCCAGCACGGGGGGACCTCCGGGAGACGCGGGACGGGCGGACGCCGGACGTGTCTACCGCACCGGCCCGCCCGGACCCGCCCCCGCGTGTCCCGACGCGCCCGCCCTCAGCGGGTACGGACGACGTCCACCCGGTCGAAGCCCTCCTCCGTGGTGGGCGGGACCAACCGCGCCGCCGTCCCGTAGAAGCCGGCCGGCGGCACCCGGGCCCGTCCCTCCCGCGCGTCGTTGCGCGCGGCGCAGACCGGCACCGGGGTGTCCAGCCACACCGCGCGGACCCCCACGCCGGCCGCCCGGGCCGCCGCGACCAGCGGCGCGCGGTCCTCGGGCGCAGGGTTGGTGTTGTCGACGACCACGCTGCGGCCCTCGGCGAGCCGCTCGGCCACCACCCGCCGCTGCCGGGCCTCGCGGCGGCGGGCTTTGGGCCAGTGGTCCTTGCTCACGACGGCGTGGGTGGCGGCCAGGTGCTCGCGCACCCAGGTCGACTTCCCGCTGCCCTGGAGCCCCACCAGGACCACGAGCTCCTGCCCCGTGCCGGGGCGGGCGAGGGGGTCCAGGACGGGGTCCTCCTTCAGGCGGTCTGGCGCAGCGGCCGCACGTCGGCGTCGTCGTCCAGCGCCGGCCCGGGCGCCGGGTGCTCGACGAGCGCCAGGACCCGGCCGGCCATGAACCGGGCGGTGCGGACCGGGGTGCCACCCCGGGTGCTCTCGGTGACCTCCACCAGCCCGCGGCCGTGGGTCACGTCCACCCGCCGCCCGGCGCGGGTGGCCTCGATCTCGTAGGTGCGGGTGCTCCCGCCGGCGTCGATCACGACCTCGACACGGTCGCCCTTCATCGCGTCCTCCAGACGTCGCGCCGGGCGGGGTGCCCGACATGGTGACAACGTCCTCCAGGGGTCCGACATTCCGGGCTGACCTGCGCTTTCACTCCTCCGTCGGGCGTCGGTGCGGGCGCGGGACGTGCAGCGCGCGGACCGACGCGATGGCCGCGCGGCGGGCGTTCGCGCGCTGGCGGGCACGGCTGGTCCGGGGCGCGCGGGGTTCCTCGCGCAGCAGCGCGTCGAGCCAGTGCCCGCGGGGGTCGACGTCCACCAGCAGCGCCTTGAGCAGCAGGGTGAGCGGGATGGCCAGCAGCGCGCCCAGCGCGCCGAGCACCCAGCCCCAGAACAGCAGCGCCACGAAGGTGACGGTCATCGACAGCCCCACCGAGTCGCCGACGAACCGCGGCTGGATCAGCGTCTGGACGACGAAGTTGAGCAGCGAGTAGACCGCGACGACGACCCAGAAGCCGGTCCAGCCGCCGTCGAGCAGGGCCAGGATCGCCGGGGGTACCAGCCCCAGGACGAACCCGATGTTGGGTACGTAGTTGGTGACGAAGGACAGCAGCCCCCACACGACCGGCAGGGGGATGCCGATGATCGCCAGCGCGATGCCGTCGCCGATGGCCACGATGCCGCCGAACACCGTGCTGACCCAGAGGTAGCTGCGGGTGCCGCGGGCGAACAGGCCCAGGGCGATCGGCAGGTGCGGGCGGTCGGCGGCGACGAGCGCCAGCCGCCGGCCGAACCCGCCCGACTCGATGGACAGGAACACCAGCGCCGCCAGCAGCAGGACCAGCGTGGAGGCGGCGTCGGTGGCCCGGCTGAGCACGCCGGTGGCCACGCCCACCAGCTGGCTGTAGTCGAACCGCGCGACGAGGTCCGAGAGCTGACCGGAGACGATCCCGCGGTCGTTGAGGTCGCTGACCACCGAGGCGATGAGCGCCTCCGCCTGGGGGGCGTAGTCGGGCAGCAACGCCGCGAACTGGGCGATCGAGACCACCAGCAGGCCCACGAAGGCCAGCAGGACGGTCCAGACGAGCAGGAGCAGCACCGTGGCGCCGGCCCACCGCGGCCAGCCGTGCCGCTGCAGGAAGCGCTGCACGGGCGTGAGGGCGATGACCACGACCAGGGCCAGCAGCACCGGCCCGACCAGCCAGGCGATCGAGCGCACCCCCGCGATCGCGATGGTCGCGGTGGCGGCACCGATCAGCAGCACCATCCAGCGCGGCATGCCACCGGTGGGCGGCCCCGGCGCGTCCTCGGGCAGGAGGGCGGCCTCGGGCAGGAGGGCGGCCTCGGGGCCGGCCACCGCGGCCGCCTCCGCCGCGGCCCGGGCCTGGACGGCGGCCTGCTGCACCTCCGCGGCGTCGGCGGGAGGCAGGCCGGTGGCCCCGTTGGCCTGTGGGACCTCTGCTCCCGGGACCCCCCGCTGCGTGGTCACCGCCGGTCGCCTCAGCCCGCCGCACCGGCGGGCGC
>DASQXT010000140.1:0-4147 GCA_035639575.1 Geodermatophilus sp. | reverse complement strand
GCCGCCGTTCCCCAGAGAGGGATCCACGCCGACGGCTAAGCCGGGATTCGCCGGCCGACTGCCGAGGGTGTGGAAGGTACCGCCGCGCAATCCCCGGTTCACCGGCCGGGACGGCATGCTCACCGAGCTGCGCCGGCGGCTGCACGCCGGCGAGGCCACGCTGGTGGTGCAAGCGCTCTACGGGCTGGGCGGGGTGGGCAAGACCCAGCTGGCCCTGGAGTACGCGCACCGGTTCGCCGCCGACTACGACCTGGTGTGGTGGATCGACGCCGAACAGCCGGTGCTCATCCCCGGCCAGCTCACCCGGCTCGCCGCCCGGCTCGACCAGCACCGGCACGATCCGCCCCTGCGCCGTCGGTGACTGGGCGAAGGCTGCGCGCAGCTCGGCGCCGCCGAACGCGGAGGCGAAGTAGGCCTCGGTGCACACCGCCAGCAGCCGGTCCGCCCGCTCCAGCGCTGCGGCCATGTGGGCCACGAAGTCCTCACCCGGTGCCCAGTCCCACACGTCCAGCTCGACGCGGTACCCGGCCTGGTGCAGCTGCCAGGCCAGCCACTCCGCCCATCCGGTGTCCCGGCCGGCGTGGCTGATGAAGAAATCGGTCCCCCGACCGCTCACGCACCAGTGCTACACCCATCACCCGCCGTACGCGAGACTCAGGCGCTGCTGGTTCTCCGCGCCGGTAGGTGCGCGGAAGCGGTTCGATTCCCCGCCGCAGACTCTGGGCAACCGGGTGTCCTCGAGCCGCCATCAGAGACACCGTGGTGGAGGGCCGTCGGCGGCTGAGGCAACCAACTTACGACCAATAAATCACCGTCAACGGCAGGCAGCAGCCAACGGTGGCCGACGGTCGGATCACGTTCTGACCTGCATGTCCATCATTGACCGGCGGTTGCCGACCACGCCAAGATCAAATCGCAGGGTTATTGGTTCGAGTCCAATCGGGGGAGCAAGGCTCCTGGTCAGCGCGGTGTGGGCACCACTGTCGAGTCCGAGGCCCACACTCGACCCACAGCTTTCCCTTTAAAGGTCGCCGCTTACCCTTGTGAGGCGCCCCGGCGCACGGCGGCTGGACGGACACGGGCTACCCGCCCGGGTCAACCCGCTGGCCTTCGGGCCGCTGGGGACCCCATGGGACCGGCTGGACGCCGCCGAGGCTCGCCGCCGCGCGGCGGTCGTGTTCGGCCGGTGGCTGATGCTGCTCCCGGCCTGGTCGTCGGCCGGGCCGTGAACTGTCCACCGGACTGACCCAGGCACTCACTCGCGCCGTTCCTCCTGCCGCCTCACTTCAGCGGCGTTCGGCCACCGCAAGCGCCAGGGAGACCAAAGTCGTTGGCGCGTCCGAGCGTCTCCTCGACCGAGCGCAAGCCGCCGCCCTGATACTTGCGGCCACCAGGTCTTCGCAGGATGCCCCTCTGGGCGGTGTCCGCCGAGCGGCTCAGCGCGACCTCTGATCAGGGGAATGCCGGCGTCCTGTTGCACCCCTGGCACAGCGCTGCAAAGCTTTCGTCGGCTGGCCACCCCACCGACGACACCTGACTCGCCTGCCGCTCGTGCCCAGCGGCGAAGCGGCCCGCGAGTCGGGCTTGGCCTGTCGGTCCCTCCCATGCGTCTCCTGGGGACATCATGCGGGTTGCACGTGGCCGAGCGCTCTCCACGCGGGTGTGGCTGGTGTTGGGTGCGGTGATGGCGGTGGTCATCACCAGCGGGACTGCGGCACTGGCAGCGGGCTCGGAAGCCGCGACGTTCTCGGCGGCATCCGGCGGCACGTCGACCACCGCCGACGCCGGGGTCGTCCTTCCGGTGACGTCCTGCGACGACCTGGGCACGGCCGACCTGGACCGGCTGGACGCCCACGTCACCGCCACCGCGACGGTCACCCACAACGACCACCCCTTCTGCGACGTGCGGGGCTACCTCAGCCCGGTGACCCAGTTCGAGGTGCTCCTGCCGCTGGAGACCTGGCGCGGGAACTACCTGCAGCAGGGCTGCGGCGGGTTCTGCGGCCACCTCGACCTGAGCCTGGAGGACCCCTCCCGGACCAGTGGCTACCAGGCGCCCTACGCCCCGCTCGCCGACGGGGAGATGGTGGTCGCCGCGGACGACCAGGGGCACCAGACGGCCACCAACTCCGACGCCCTGTGGGCGCGGGACGACCTGCAGCTGCGCGTGGTGTTCGGCTACACCTCCGAGCACCAGCTCGCCCAGGCGGCCAAGGCCCTCGTGCAGCTCTTCTACGGGCGCGGCCCGGCCCACTCCTACTTCAGCGGTGTCTCCGACGGTGGACACGAGGCCCTGGACCTGGCCCAGCGCTACCCGACGGACTTCGACGGGATCATCGCCGGCGCTCCCGCAAACAACTGGGCGCCGCTGCTCGGCCTGTTCCAGCCCTGGGCCGCCGCGGTGAACCAGGACCCGCAGGGCGGCCAGATCCTCACCGCGGAGAAGCTCCCGGCGCTGCACGCGGCGGTGATGGCCGCCTGCGCCGACACGCACGGCGTGATCGCCGACCCCCGCGCGTGCACCTTCGACCCCGCGAGCATCCGCTGCCCGGATGCCACCGACACCCCCGACTGCCTGACCGACGAGCAGATCCGCGTGGTCCGGGACGAGTACCGCGGGCCGACCGATCCGCAGGGGCGCAACCTGTTCGACGGCGGGGAGCCCTACGGCTCGGAGCTGGCCTGGGCCGGCTGGCTGGTGTCACCGGCCGCGGACACCGCCGCGCCCCGTGACACCGCCGCGGCGCAGCTGGGCCTGAACTACCTGAACGACATGGCGTTCTGGCCCAATCCGTCGACCCCTTACACGCTGGCCACGGTGCCGTTCACCGCCGCGACGCACCAGCGGCTCGAGCAACTCGGCGGCATCTACAACGCCACCGATCCCGACCTCAGTGAGTTCCACGCCCACGGCGGCAAGATCATCATCTACCACGGCTGGGCGGACCAGGCGATCCCGCCGTTCGCGACCGTCGACTACTACCGGGCCGTCGCCGGCCAGATGGGCGGATACCCGGCGACCCAGTCGTTCAGCCGGCTGTACATGATCCCGGGCCTGTACCACTGCCCCTGCGGGCAACCGGTCGACGGCGACCCCGCGACCTCCGTGCAGTTCCTGCCGCAGCTCACCGACTGGGTCGAGCGCGGTCAGGCGCCCGGCACCGTCACGTTGCCCGTCACCGCCCAGACCACCGGCACGCCGCTGACCAGCCTGGACGTCGCGCCGTTCGACCCGCTCCAGCCGGCACCGCAGAACAACGGGCTCAACAGCAACTACGACTACATCGGCGCGACCAGCGACTACCAGCCCGGCAACGCGCTGTGGTGCACCTGGCAGGAACTGCAGCTGACCTGCACCCGGCACTCCTGACCCGAGACCGCTGTTCCTCGTCGGCAGTCTGCTCCGCACAGGCTTCGCCGGCCCGGATCCGCGGTGCCGTCCGGGCGGAAGGCCGACCCCGCCGCCCGGACGGCCTTGTCGCCCACCTGACCTACCGGCACGCGGCCCGTCGCGTCGAGCACATGGGCCTCGACCTCGTTGTCGCCCTGGACCGCCCTCTGGCCCAGAGACGACCAGGAGCACCAGATCGCACCCTTCGCCGATCGGGTCGTCCCGGCCGTGCACGAGGCGCGATCGCGCTGAGGTCAGCCCTCTGCGCTCTGCCGTGGTTGACCGCGGCGGCCGACCAGCCGGGCGCCGGCGCCAGGGCCACGGCGTAGGTCGAGGTCGGTTGGGCGGACGGCGCAGGCCTCGCCGATGCGCAGGCCGGTGCCGAGCAGGAAGGCGACGAGGTCGGGCAGATCCTGACGTGCCGCCGTGGGGTCGGCGCCAGTCGCGCCTGCAGCAGGTGTACTTCCTCGACGGTGAGCGCCCGGGGGCCGCGGGCGGTGCGGGCCGTGCGCCGAGCGGGGGCGTCGGTGGACATCAGCTCCCGCCGGGATCTCCAGCGAGTGCTCCCCGAGGCCCCGCCGCCCGGCGCCGGTGCTCGGCCTCGGCCCGATCCCGGATCCCGGATCCCGCGCAGCATCCGCCGCATCATCGGGTAGTCCCCGACCTCCATCAGCAGCACCGTGAACAGGACCAACGGGCGCGACCACTCGTAGACGGTCTGCAGGCGGGTGACCAGCCTGGTCCGTCCGCCGGGGA